>JBFEUB010000095.1:0-12793 GCA_041547605.1 Desulfobacteria bacterium | reverse complement strand
CCGGAATCACAAAGGACATGTCTCTTCCGCTCCAGTTGCTTGCCCACTATTTCCTACCATTTTACTGGGGAATAAACTAAAATGCAACCCCAAGATAGAAAAAGAGACAGAAAATTTAATTGTATCACATCCAGCAACGGTGACCCACGTCTATAACGGGACGCAGGAGATGTGTTAGGTATATGGCTATATTCGGACAAGCCGTTGAGGCAAGATCATTTTAAAAAGTGGGGTTGCAGGAAGACCGCTATTGGGCACAAGATGTGGTATGCGGTTTCCAGAATCAAAAAGTAGAACGTTCTTCCCATTATTTCTAGTACCCCAAACGTAAAGATAACAGATTCATATCGTAATACTCTCCGGGCGCCCAAAACGGTTGATCTATAGCGGTTATCAAGCGCCTTATTAGCAACTTTGGTTACAGCTGTGAATTCCAAACATATCACTTTGTGAGTGCATCGTATGCTTTCTGAATAGCCACGAACTTTTTATGGGCGAGTTCCTGAAATTCCTTGCCCAGGTGCTGGACCTTATCAGGGTGGTATTGGGCAGCGAGTATCTTATAGGTTGCCTTGATCTCTTCCTTTGAGGCTCCGGGTTGAACTCCGAGTATCTTATATGGATCTTCCTCAGCGGTTTCTTCACTACCAGGTGCGTGCTGTTTTTTGGCAGTATGTCCCGAAGTCGTGCTTCTTTCCTGATAGGTTGCCTTCAACCTGGATGTCCACCATAGCACCAGAGCGATCAGCGCGAGGTCATCCAGCCATCCAAGGCCCACTGCAAGATCTGGCACAACATCATAAGGGTTGATGAAATATAATAGAGCGATAAGCCAGAGAAGGTATTTCTTAATCATGCCTGGTACTGGTTGCCATAAATCAACGAAAGGGGTTGCAATTCCGGGAAGAATGATTAATCATTGTAGTACTAAATACCTTTTTTGTGACAGTGATCTGCAAAGCGTTGTGCGCAACGAAGGCCAAGGAGTTGTAAATGCCACTGTACGAATATCGGTGCACAAAATGTGAAGAGGAGTTTGAGCTCATTGTCTTCTTAAGTGACAAGGAGTCAATAAAGTGTCCCAAATGCGGAGCCTCAAAGCCCAAGCGCCGGCTATCGGTTTTTTCTTCAAAGATTAGCTCGAAAAGTGTCAAGACCTCTTTGTCATCCTCGTGCGCCACCCCATCTCGGGGATTTTCGTGAGCCTAGGTTATCTCAGCCGTGGGCTGGGGAGAAACAAGATGTCCAATATATTGGTTTTACTCGGTGTTGTCGCTGTCTGGATTTTGCTCCGGGTGTATATTCTGCCCAAGCTCGGCATTTCCACGTGAATGAGAAATGCTTGCCAGTTTGGCGAGCAGGTCCAAGACATGGAAAAAAAAGAAACGCCGACTGACCGTTCAAAGCTCAAAGCTCAAAGCTGAAACAAAACAGTCCACAATTTTTTGTGTCAACATTGGTTTGATCTGCCTTGTGCCAGAGGCACGATCAGTCATCGACGCTGCCTCACCATATGTAATCTTTAGCAATTTCACGCTTGTCCTTGCCTGCCAGGACATGGAGCGTCCGTATCTGTTGCAGCCTCACGGGTGAAAGTTGGCCGATCGGGATATACACGATCTGTTTGCCCCATCGGTCCGCCACTTGCTTGATAAACGAACGCGGCGGCTTTTTGGCCACGTAGACAACATGCTTTTCCAGGCTGTATTCCAGACCTGCCAAAAGGAGCCGTTCAGCCTTGGTTTGGGCCCAATCGTATTCCGGGTCTCCCCAAACATCAGCAAGCCGAAGCGGGGGATAGGTCATAAGAAACCCTCCGTACGTGGATCGGCAGATCCCCGGTCCCACAATATGGTCTGCAGGGTCAGTGGCATAAAAGGCCATGTCCGACTCCTGATCGTGCTCTCCAAGCCACGTCATCAGATAGGGATATTGCTGCCCGGTCTTGTCTTGGTCAAAGATGACTACTACTGATCCAACGCCACCCTTGATACGCTTAAATTCCCGCACATAAATCCGCTCTTCGTGGATGTGTCTCACGGTTTCTCGCATGTCAATTCCGTCCAAAATCGTGGTCTCAAATGGCACGGAGACAGCATCATCGGCCGACAGCACATGGGCGCCCTTGGTCTTCAGAAAGTTGCCATAGTCTTCAATCACTAGGTCCTCGGGAGGGTATGAGCAAATATAAGGATCGGCAAAACCCTCAAGCCACTCTCCTGGTCGGCGCTCTTTCATTCGGCGTTTCTTCGGGATATAAACCGGCCGGCGCTTAACCCTGGGTAGCCGTCTACGGATATGGATCTTGCGAGTGCCCAACCACAACATCTCTCCACTAATGCGGATGGTTGGAAACGAAGATTGAGGCTCTTGCCAGGGATAAAAGGACCCCAGTCGCCAAAAGGCGTAGCAGAAGTTGTCGTCCACACACCCTCGGGCCGAAATAAGGAGTTGATAAAAATCCGGCAAGAGCCGGTTTTCCAGGAGGCCATAGTTTCTTGAAAAACGGAAAAAGGCCTGCCTTTGCCAGCGATAGACTTCTTCCCCTGTATCCTGGCGATAGTGTCGGGCTGCCTGCTGGAAGAGACAGTAGCTGACCTTCTGGCGGTCGACCGGGCCCGGCTTCATGTGATGCACTGTCCAGCGTATTGAGGCATCCAAGGCCTCCTCTTCAGAACACGTTGCCTTACCACCGTCGAAGAGGGTGAGGAGCCCCATCTTTTTTCGGACCGTAAACTTGGAGAGTTCAGGTTTGGGAGGAAGCTTGCCTCGCCGGTATTCATATACGGCTGATAGAAAGGGGTATTCGGTCATGACCTCAGGGAGATCGTCTGGGTGAAGATGAAAGAGGCTTGCCCCGGTTCGTTTCTTTTTCTCAAGGGGCTCAGCCTGCGGCCGAAAAAACGCCGCCTTGACACCCTCAAGATGGGTCAGACCACAGACGAAGAGTATCTTGTTATATTTGGCAGACAGTCTCTGCAGATAATACGCCATGCCGGCCTCACGCCTCATATCTGCTGGGCCTTTCTCAAGCCTGGGCATCACCTCCCTGGAGTAGATTTGAAAGTAGGTCTGGATCCCCAAACGGTGGGCGGCATAGGTGTCAGGAACATAGTCGCGGTAATGAGGGTAATCATCTAGGTCAAGATCCACAAAATGTACTGGAACATTGGCTTCGAGACCGGATCGTATGGCTTCTACGACCGGATCAGTCGGTTCAATCGGGAGGTAGATCGTCTCTCCCTTGTCGTTCTGATACAGTAAGACTGAAACCTCAGGAAGGCCTTGGACGCCCTTTTGGACCAGATCCCGAAGGGAGTTAGGAAGTTCCACGGCCACGGCATCCGGTTTGATGCGTCTAATCAAGTCTTGGACCGCACTTGCGAACTCTAAGCTGTAGTGGACGATTGGAACCGGATAGACCGGGCCAAAAGGTTCTGAATACTTGCTGCTCATCTTTGATTGATATCTGGGAGTTCTTACAGTCTATTTTAGGAAATGCTTTTTTGGCACTGAAATGGAGTGATGGAGTATTGGAGTACTGGAGTATTGGGTAAGGAAACCGCCCCTCTGTCTTTTTCCCATCACTCCATTACTCCACAACTCCAGTACTCCAATTGTGTTGGGGCAAAGCCCTAATTTCGGCTCATGCTTCATACCGCAGGCCCTCATCGCCGAGGACGGTCAGGATAGCGAGGTGAATGGCCTCCTCCTTGGTCATTCGCGTTCCATGCATCATTTTTAGGGCGTACCTGGCCATGTTGATCCCGTCCCGCACGGAATAGACCTCATCTGCCATGTGGGCCCGCTGAAGAAAGTCTACCATGTAGTTTAGGATGTCTTCATCGGCAAAGGGGAGATTCTCTTTGAGAATCAAGAGTTCGTCGTCTCGATCAGGAAAATCGATGAAGATCTGCGGCTGTAGTCTGGAATGGATATACTCAGGCACCTCGTAAGTTGAAGCATCTTCATTAATCGTCACAACAAACCTGAAGTCGGGATCAGCCGGTATGGTCAAGCCGGTGATAATAGACTCCACATATCGACGGTCATCTAAGAGCGGTGCCAAAGAGGCCCAGGATTTCTCGCTCATACGGTTTCCTTCGTCTAGGATGCAAACTCCACCTCGTATCATGGCCGTGACAAGAGAGCTGGCAGCATATTTGACCCGACCGTCAGCTCCCATCACAGGGGTGATGATCAGATCTTCGGGCCGCGTGTCCATAGTGGCCTGAAACAGATAGATTTCCCTATTCAATTGCTTAGCGGCACCATACCCAAGGGTCGTCTTACCCACGCCAGGCTTTCCGATCAGCCGCGGGTTGAAGGGGACATCCTTTTCGTCAATAACCAGCCAAGCTGCCAGCACCTGCTTGATCAATTCTTTTTGTCCCACCCATTTCAACGGTAGTTCAGCCGGGTTGGCAAGCATGATCTCGGTTGAACCGATGGTTATGGTTCTACTAGACTGGGTTTTCATCAGATTTGCCTCTTTTTTGGGGACCCGTGTATCCAAATGTATAACGCAGTTAAGTTTTAACCCTGACGCTACACAAACAACACGCTGCGGATATCAAATGCCCTCTCGCGTCAAGCAGTTGTGCCAGTTTTTGAAGTTTATGGAGGAACCCCATCCCAGGTTATATGTATGTTCAATTGTTTTATCGGCCTGTGGTTTACCCTTCCCACCTTAAGCGGGATGATACCGCATCTTCTGCGTTGCCAAAGTTTTTAAATGCCGCTGATTCAGGATGACATCACCTTCTGTACCTAAAATCTGCAGCATCCTCGACTTTTGCAACGTTAGGTTAAAACAGCGGTGGTCTATTGTCAATAACCTCTGTAAGGCGGGAGGGTGCGTCACATAAACATTCAGGAGCGAAGGGCGTTGGGCTCTCTCGCCCAGTCTTTTTGGTCGCCCTTCGTGTCAGGTGCATCCGTTCACAGGAACCCCCTTGAACCTATGAGCTATAAGCCGTGAGTAGCCGACTGGCTTCGTGTGCTCGACAAGAGAAAACAGGGGCCGGTCATTACATGCCAAGACACTTTGTGCTATCTCACCAGCAATGCACTCATACTTCGGCCCAAGCCTGGAACCCAGAAGTCAAGAGGAGGGCAACGGCCACGCAGATTACCATCACGACCGTTCCGCCCATGAAGGCCAAGCCTAGTTGAAAGGCGTCCGTCATGATGCCTGCCAGAATGGGACCTGCAAACATGCCGAGACTGTGCCCCATGGTCAAGATCGCCATGACGGAACCCATGGACTCGGTCCTGCGCCCTATGATCACGGTCATGGCCATCACCGCTGGTACAGAGATCCCTCCGCCCACTCCAAACAGAATGTTAGCCACAAAAAGTCCCCAAAACCCTTGCACGTGAATAAATGAAAAGACAGCCCCTGCCGTTACCAGTCCCCCAATTGCAATAAGTGCCCTTTTGTTGAACCGATCCGCCAAAAATCCCATGGGGGTCTGCAACAGGCCGCTTGTGAGGACTCCCAGCATGACCAAAACGCCGATGGCTGAGCTTGACAGCTTAAACTGGGCATGTGCAAATAGGGGCAGGAAGGCCCAGACGAGTCCTATGCAGGCAGTATATGCAAAACGAAACATGAAAAGCGCGCCTATGTATTTGTTTTTCAACAGGATTCTGTAATGAAGCGGGGGCTTGTCCGGCTTAATGAATCCTTCATGAGCGCGGGGTGGGAGAAAGATAAGGCAGAGAAGAAAACCGATCAAAGAGACCAGTCCCATACTCAAGAAGGACGAGTGGATGCCAAATCTATCCTTAACCACACCACCCACAAGCGGTCCGATACTTAGACCTGCATAAAGGGAAACATTAAACAGACCCATCATGAATCCCTCTTTGTGCTTGGGTGTGATTTCCCCAACATACGCCTGTGCTACGGGCAAAATCATGGCCGAGGCAACACCCTGAATGAACCGAACCAGAATAAAGAAGCTCACATTTTTAGACAACACGTAAGCAATGGAGACCAAGAAATAGGCAAGAAGCCCGATTGTGAGAAAAGGTTTTTTCCCTTTGAGGTCTGACAGGCGGCCAAAGTAAGGTAGAAAGAGCGTCCTGGAAAGCGAGAAGGCGCCAAAGATAAAGCCGATATACAGGCCTGTTGCCCCGAGTTCATGGGCATACACAGGAAGCAACGGAACAACAAGGCCCACTCCAAGTGTAACAGAAAAGACTGCAAGAAAGAGAGTGCTGAATACCTTCTTATTCATAACCGCTTCCACACTCGCAACAATGCGGACATTGTTTTTTGGTGCATAGTCCCCTTTTCACCGTGGAGTTATCAGATAATCGCGTGGTTCTGTTTCATTCTAGAAGCCATCTCAAAAATGCGTCTGAAGCCCCATGGCGGCGCTGCGCGGCGGCTCAAAATGCTCACATCCATGACTGGGCTTTTTCGCCGCCCGACGCCTTACCCTGAACCCTCATCCACTTTTTTGAGATAGCTTCTAATCTCCCGATTCAAGCGTTTCACATTTCCGACATACATTGCTTGCCCCGGCTCTTTTTATGGAACCTTATAGGACGATTGCGCGTCAAGCAAGTGGTTTGCTGACAAAGGCATGCTCTCTGGGCCAGCGGAGGGTAAACGTGGAGGCTCTTGTTTTGAATTGACGCTTGGTGACCAGGTTGCTATGGTCGCGTTCAACTTAAGAAGCTACTGAAGGCTTATCCTGTCTGCAGTTTGACTAAGCCTGCGAAGCATCAAAATAAGTCTTGGGGCGGTGACCCAAAGCGGTGGCATGAGACAATGCCGTGTGCATTCCATGGCTGTCATCTGTGCGGTTATTGCTTCTTTGTGCTTGGGTTCTGCATAAAATGAGAATGCCAGGCCATTATTGTTTTCGAGCAAAAGGAGGCAAGCCTCGATAGACGTGATCAAGGCTATTTTGGATGAAAAACCCATCGCAAAACAGGAATGACGAGACTGAGGCTTATCTAGAATCGCCCCAGCTGACGCGGGGTCCCATCGTAAGGGCTGCACGGTATTTTTATGACCGTTTTGTCCGTCTTCATGGGAGCCCTGAGCAGATTGCTTGGGGGGCGGCGGTGGGCTTTTTTGTGGCTATGACTCCTACCATGGGCATCCAGACATATTTGGCTGTGCTGCTTGCCGCGCTTTTCAGGATCAGCAAGGTGGCAGCGGCCGCCACCGTGTGGCTAACCAATCCGGTGACTGCGCCGGTGCTTTATGGATTCAATTACATGGCCGGGGCGAAACTGCTCGGCTATCCACTGAAAGCCCCGTTCTTTTCAGACCCTTCGTTGCAAACATTATGGCATTCTGGCAAGAACGTCTTTCTATCCTTGATAGTAGGGGGGACCCTGACCGGTATCGTGGCGGGCGCGGCAGGCTATTTTTTCACATTGGGGATGGTCAAGGCTGGCCGGGAAAAAGCCCGTCAACTAAAACTCAGACGAAAAAAGAGGCCGCGAGATATTCATATGGCGTGAGACATACTATATTTAAACGTCTTCCGGCGATTGCTGGTCCAAAAAGTCTAGTTTGTCCTCTGTGACTAATTTCTCTGATTTGCAAAATACACCGATTTTGTAAATTATCGTTGCTTGCCCTGGTTCAGCAAGCACCCACTTGACTTCTCCAGCAATCCTTCTCGGTTCTTTCATAAAGATCACCGCTTCAATTTTGGTTCCCGGCTCAATAAAATCGGAAGACTCCATCCTGAACCCATTTTTGCTGATTTCAACGGCTTTGACACTGATGGTTGTGGCACCATACTTTACCTCCGCACTGGCATCAATCTT
This sequence comes from Desulfobacteria bacterium, assembly GCA_041547605.1. GTDB lineage: Bacteria > Desulfobacterota > Desulfobacteria > Desulfobacterales. The sequence continues at coordinate 4,993 of JBFEUB010000095.1, read as the reverse complement.
GTACCTATCTTCTTTCCTTTTTTCTTTTTCCATGGCAGATCCACCAGTTATCCGTCCAGCATGAGAAGGCATAAGCTCTGCCAAGTATGGGGCATGAACTGCACCAGCATAATTTCTTGCCACTTGCTACAGCGAATGCGAGCCGGTCAAGCGCCGGTGTCAAAGGCCTTGGTGAGTCCATTTTAATGTGTCAATGGGAGCTGAAAGCCCCGAGTGTCGATTTATTGCTTTTCCCATCGCAAAAGCTCTGTTACTTTACTGAGGGTACTCCCTTCTTTAATTTCTTCACGGATTCTATTCTCTTTTTCCAGCACGTCCATACTGCGGTTGGCATACTCAGTCGCCATTGATCTTGGCAGAACTACCACCCCGTCGTCGTCCCCGACGATCCAATCGCCATTTTCGACCTTCTGGTTGCCCACCGTCACGGGCACGCCAATCTCTCCAAAACCCTTCGGTTCACCCGCATTTGGCATAATAAGCCGTGAAAAAGCGGGAAACTTAAGCTGGGCAATATCATAGGTGTCACGGATTGCACCATCTACAACAATTCCTGACAGCCCCTTCTGCAAAGCGGAATGCGTGGCCAACTCTCCCCAGAGGGCGGGGCCAACCCCGCCCGCATCCACCACGATCACATCGCCCTTTTCTGCGATATCAATGGCTTGAACAGGTTTTGCCCAATCCCCTGGATAAGTCCTGACGGTGATGGCCCGGCCTACCAATTTGATTCCTTGAAACAAGGGGCGTATACCCTCCAACACCCCTCCCCGGTGCAAGGCATCTGATAGATTAGCCGCAGAAACCTGCTCAAGGATGTCCCGAATTTCTTCCTCTTTGCCCCTTTTAAAAAGCCTGGTCGGGATGGCAACCCTGTCCTGCAGAGCCTTCTTAATGCTACTCGCTGCTTCCTCGGGATCAACAGCCTTTGTAATCGCTCCCCCCACGATAACGATGGATGCTCCGGCCTCAAGTGCACGCGCCGCTGTCTCGGAGTTGATTCCGCCTGCTACCCCAACTGGCAGGGAAACAGTCTCAACCAGCCTGCGCAGGGTTTCAAAGGGGTCTTTTCCCTGCATTTGTTCGTCTATGGCACAATGCACGGTGATGTAATCTGCTCCAAAAGCTTCAATCTGTTTGCCCCTTGATACAGGGTCTTTGACGGCAATCAGGTCCACCACTATCTGAGCCCCGTAGTTTTTACCGGCTTGTACGCATTCGCGAATGGTGGCATCACTAGCGGCCCCAAGCACATCTACCACGTTGGCCCCCGCCTTGGCAGCGGTTTCAACCTCGATGCGGCCTGCGTCCATAATCTTCATGTCGGCAACGAGGGTCACCCGGGGGAACAAACGCCTCAGTTCCCGCACGGCCTGGAGACCCTCGCTTTTGATTAACGGGGTGCCGACCTCAAGCCAATCCACACCGCTGGCTACGCCAGCCTTTGCACACTTTACGGCGCGCTTCAGATCGACAAAATCAAGGGCTAGCTGTAAAACAGGTTTCATTTAAATACTCTCAAACCGATCATAACTTTTCAGACATTAGGCCATTCCTTGAACGTATATGCATTTTATTGATGCCCCAACGGTGAACGGCTCAATGCGTTCAGGGCAAGACGCTTCTTCCCACACGCCTTGTGCCCTCGGCCTTGGGGTGGCTTCTTCCAGCCCATTACTCCAGTGCTTTTTGCCTCCCATGCTCAAATTGCAGGGTTTACGCTTATTCTAAATTCGCATGCCGTTCCAATATGGTTTGAGGATCACCCCCTTGCCTCTGGTATAATGCTAGCACAATTGCTTCTAGTAATGCGAAGGCCGCCTGCTCAAACAAAGATCCAGGGGGCTGAATAGAGGGAGACTCTGCCACAGATTCCAACTTGGACGCTGCTGGAAGGCAGAGGGTATCGTGGAGGGCTTTCCCAATCGGGGAATCTTCGACCCCCACTATACCGAAAGTCGTTGCGCCTTGCTCCCGGGCTATCTTGATCCATTCTTGTGTCAAAGTGGTTCGGCCAGAACCCGAAAGCACAAAGAGTAAGTCTCCTTTACTGATTCCTGGGGTGATAGTCTCACCTGCAAAGAATGACGAATATCCCAACTGCATCAAACGCATGCAGAAACAACGAAGGATGTAACCGGACCTCCCTTGGGCCGCACAGAGGATGGTGTTTGCCTTGTCGAGCTCTTCAATGAGATGGCCGACCTCTTCCTTTGAGACCCTTGCCAGCAGCATTTGACTTTCGTTTGCAATGGCATTAACAAGAACTTGAGGATTCATTGGATGATCCTGAATGGGGATTATGCTTGCATTCACAAATTTCTCTTTATGCTTGCGGCATGATGGTGATTTATGACTTCTATAGGAAAAAGTCTGTTGAGTCAATTCCAAAAAAATTGTAGCTGGTTAGACATCTATGACTGGAACAAACCACATGGCGAGCCTCATCTCCATACACGGCTCAACTAAGATTTTGTCTAAGCCACGCAGGGGGGCTTTTTTCTGGAAAACTGGCTCGTTGGTGTGCTACACAGGGGACACTCGGTAAAAACCGGTAAGCGTTCCACAAGATATTGCGCTGTAGCAGATGCAATCGGTGCAATAAGAGTCTATTACTTAATGTGACTGAGGTGAGCGAAATGGAACAAACCGCCAAACTTGTCGTGGATGGGAAAACCTTTGAGCTACCTATTATTACCGGCTCTGAGGGGGAAAGAGCCGTTGATATATCGAATTTGCGTCAGGAGACCGGTCTGGTCACACTCGATCTAGGCTTTGTGAATACGGCAAACTGCCAAAGCGCTATTACCTTTGTGGATGGTGAGAAGGGGATACTCCGTTACCGGGGCATTCCAGTGGAGCAACTTGCACAGCATTCCAGGTTTGTGGAGACAGCCTACCTCCTGATCAACGGTGAACTGCCCACCCGGGAGCAGCTAAATCGCTTCTCTGTGCTGTTAAATGACCAGTCCCTTGTCCATGAAGACATGCGGGCCTTTTTTGAGAACTTTCCGAGATGGGCCCATCCCATGGGAATCCTCTCTTCCATGGTCAGCGCCCTGCGGGCCTTTTATCCAGAGATCCCCGAACGATCAGAGGAAGAGGAGGTCAATATCACCGTCACCAGGCTCCTTTCCAAGGTGAGGACCATGGCAGCTATGTCCTACAAGATCCTCAGGGGCCACACGATCATCTACCCGAGAGAGGAACTTCCTTATGCAGCCAATTTTTTAAACATGATGTTCGATTCGCCTGTTAGGCGTTATGAAATCGACACTGATGTTGTCAAGGCCCTGAACGTTTTCTGGATCCTCCACGCCGACCATGAACAGAACTGTTCCACAGCCGCGGTCCGATTGGTAGGAAGTGCAAAGGTCAATCTTTATGCGGCCATTTCAGCCGGCATATCTGCTCTTTGGGGGCCCTTGCACGGCGGCGCCAACCAGGCTGTGATAGAAATGCTCAGCCAGATACATGAAAGGGGCGGGGATCTGGAGCCTTTCTTGGCCCGGGCCAGGGACAAGAATGACCCCTTTCGGCTGATGGGTTTCGGTCATCGCATTTACAAAACCTATGACCCAAGGGGCCGGATCATGAAGGATGCATGCGACAAGGTCTTGGGGAAAGTAACACGGGATGACCCGCTGTTGGACATTGCTAAGAAGCTGGAAGAACTGGCCTTGAAAGACCCATACTTCATTGATCATAACCTCTATCCAAACATAGATTTTTACAGTGGGATCCTGCTGCGAGCCATAGGCATCCCCCTCAACATGTTTACGGTGATGTTTGCAATCGGCCGCCTGCCCGGGTGGATCAGCCAGTGGAAAGAGAGTATGGAGGCTCCCCACTGGAAAATGCAGCGCCCGCGACAGATCTATGTTGGGCCAAACGAAAGAGATTATGTCCCGATTGAGAAGCGAGGCTGATCCTTTTCGTTGCCTCTGAAAAGCACCAAGTTTCTGTTTTTTTCAGATTCTGCCTTGCGCTTCCACAGCGGGCGCATTCCCTGTAGCGTGCTGCAGGGAGCTTCAATATTTCGTGGCATTCGCACAGTTCTTTTATGGAAGGGGAGCCGTAGAAAGATCCGCACAAGTTCGAAGGCGCTTTTGATGTTCGCATTCATCCTGTGGAGACTCGTAAGAAGTCTCCGGCTGAACCTTTGTTGACCGACCCTTCTGGCAGAAAAGTTGGAAGTGACTCACGGACAAGTGAGACTTATACGGAAATACCGAATTCTTCATACGAACACGAAAGCATTGCTGATGCTATGAGCGGCGCTCTAGGCCCGGAAACGGCAATTATTCATATTGGCAATCCATTGGGCGGCGAGTACAGCTTGCAAGTCATCGGGTGAACATCCTCTCAATATGATCTTGAAATAAGAGGTTACGATTGTGACATGGATCCTTCTGATGTGACATTTACAAATGTGACTATCCATAAACACGTTGGACATACCTATTTGATTGACTACTCGAATAAGAAAGGTATGAAAATCGAGGCAACACGTTTCCAGTAACGAAAAGGGTCAGGTGTCAACATTTGTCAAGGGTTTTGGCCGACCTGCTTCCCAGATACGCAGCGCTGCGGCATGGTAGAACCCCCGACCTTTGGTCGGGGACCTTTACAGTTGAGACCTGACCCTTCCGTCCACGGCCCCCCCATCCATGCAATCGGGAAAATGGACCATTTTCGACGTTCTTTAACGCTTTGTGCCTCTCCATGAGCACTCACGGGGCAGTCATAATCTCGCTGTGTAACCCTCTAGTGATGTTTGTGAGCCAACTCACACTGCTTGTGTAACCCGCAACAGACAAGACTCACCCAAACCTAAGAGGGAAAAGGCGAGAAAATCAAACAACAAAAATTATTGTTAGACTGATTGTCAAAAATATGTTCCGTTTGCTCGCAAGTCGTTGATGATTGAAAATATTATTTGGCGAACGACATTGTGCAATTTTGGAGAAGATTTTTGAATGTGACTGGCGTT
>JBFEUB010000094.1:0-12910 GCA_041547605.1 Desulfobacteria bacterium | reverse complement strand
CGTGCCGCAGATCACACCCCACAGATTAACGTTAAGAATACTTCGCCAGTGCTCAAGATTCATGTCGCGTACTTCACCCGCAATACCGATACCGGCGTTGTTGAACATGTAATCGAGTCCCCCATGTCCGGATACTGTCTCATCTATAAGTTTTTCTGTGTTTTCCGCTTTAGATACGTCCAAGTGCACCGCTCGCCCCTGGCCGCCAGTCGACGTAATGCCTGAAGCAACTTGTTGGGCACGCTCCATGTTAACGTCTGCTATAACCACCATGGCTCCTCTTCCAGCCAGCTCTTCGCAAAGCGCACGTCCGATCCCGGAAGCTCCACCCGTTACAATCACAACTTTGTCTTTGAAATGCTCCGTCATTGTTCTTTTAACCCTTTTGGCAAACTGGTTGACCGGCGCAGTAGTCTCCGTCTCGCATTTTCATATACGAAGAGCGAGACACAATCCATCCTGTTCAGGCGAATGCAGAGGTAGAAGACAGAGGAACTGAACAAATTTCCATTGCGGGTGATCGGCCACGGCCCTGTTGAAATCCGCGGCACCCTGAAAGCCCACGTTATCGGCCACGAGGAGACCACCACGTCTGAGAAGTCGCTCGCAGTGAGACATCACGGGGAAATAGTCTTCCTTGTCAATGTCCATAAAGATAAAATCAAAGGGCCCTCTTATCTTCACCATCTCTTCAAGGGCGTCTCCCACCCGGATCTCTATCCGATGTGCCAGTCCTGCTTCTTGAAAATTGGCTTGGGCCCGCCTCGCCATCCCCTCATCTCTTTCCAGAGTAACAACTTTGCCCCCTGAAGCCTCACATGCCCTCGCCAGGTAGATGGCTGAGTACCCAGTGGCGGTTCCCAGTTCGAGGATTTGCTTGGCGTCTGTAGCGCGGGCCAGTATGTAGAGCAATTCGCCTACAACCGGCCCAATGATAGGTATCCCTTCTTGCCTGGCTTCTTCTTCTAACGAAAGCAGCGTGGCATCCCTTGTGGGTACAAACTGTCTGAAGTACGCCTCCAAATTCGGGATCATCTTGGACATGTTTCCTCCTGTTCCTTCCTTTGTTAAATTCGTTTGCCTATGGAGAATGCCTGTCCGAGATAGGAGCCAACGCTATAGTAACCATGGCCTTCTGGTGCATATAGAAAGGGCCTTACCTTTTTTATATCAGGGACCCCTTTTTCTCCTAGTACTGATTCATCCACTTTGACATCCATGATTTCTCCAACAAATTGGGTGTGTAATCCTATTTCAGTGGTATGTAATACCGCGCATTCCAAGACAAGCGGGAATTCTCGGACATAAGGCGCGTTTACCAGGTCACTCCTGACAGGCGTCAGTCCAGCAGTGGAAAACTTGTCCGTCTCTTTTCCTGAAACAAGGCCGAAATAGTCAGCTTCCTTAACATAGTCCTCAGACGGAATGCTGACCGTGAAAGCTTTGTGGGCCATAATATTGCCATACGTGTACGTCGCCTTCCTGAGGGAGACTGCGACACAGGGCGGACGGGAACAACAAATTCCCCCCCAGGCGGCAGTCATTACATTTGGCTTTCCGGCCTCGTCATAAGTCCCCACGATAAAAACCGGCGTCGGGTAAACAATCGTTTTGGCACCTATCGACTTTTTCATGAGCAGCCTCCTTGTGTTGCTCTGAGGTTGACTGTATGGCCTTCACCATTTTGCCCAAAAGTTCTTCAGTGAAGCGAAGCGTAAAGATTGGAACTGTTTGATCCCTATTTATCGGGAGAGTTTAGCGCAAGGGTTGCGCTTGACGGCTTGACACAGAGTGAAGCTTGCGCCAAAAGAGGCAATTCGTGCCCAATTTCAGAGAAGCGAACTTAATCCCGACCGTGTCGGGATCAAAATGGTCAAACAAACGAGAAAAAGAGTTTTAAAACTACTTATGGGACGCTCGTATTCTATTGGCTTGGTACCGCTCCGTCAACCACCCGATAAGGGGCGGTATCCAGCAAAGATTTGCCGCAATAGTTTCCAGTGCGGTTCGGACCTGAGTCGTGGGACTAAACCCCAGAAACCGAACAATGAGCAGACCGGCAGGAACAACGAAGATTATGATCGCGCTGGTCAGCATAACTGGATGGCGCAAATACTTGGCCACGGCCTGTGAAAATGAACCTGTCTGTTTCCGCAGAAAGATATAGCCACTTATGTTTGCACCAATCTGGTCACTCATGGCATAAAAGTAAGGGATATAAAAACTCTCCGCACTATAAACATTGACTCCCAAAAGACGACTTCCCCAATCAACAAGCCACGGCAGCATCATTCCGAAGAACTTCCCCCACCCATAGGCCTCTGCCATAGAGGCTATGTTTCCCCGCATACGCTTCCGAAACGCATAGAACCCTTCGAGGATGCTTTCGCCCTCCCCGGCAAGGGTTCGTACGATCCACTGCCCAACCGGACTTCGCTGAAAGCCAAGCGAGTCCAACAAGCCACCGACTAGTAAACCGCCCGCAAAGCCTGAAGCCGTGAATTTTAGTAATTCTCCAAATTCTTCTTCAGGCTCTTCCCCACTTTCTCTTTCTTCGTCTTCCGCAGACTTTACGCCATCCATTCCTCTTATCCAAAAAGATCTGCCAGGCTTTGGGCAAGATCGGCAATGTGTCCTTTAGAAACGATATCCGGTGTGAGTCCAAAGGTTTTGGCTGCCTCAGCCGTGGCCGGGCCAACGGCTGCAATGGTAGCCCCTTTGAGACAAACCTGAAGGTCAATGTCCAGGTCATGGGTCGCCTTGACAAGAAATCGCACAGCAGTGGGATTGGCCAAGGCCAAGGCATCAATCTTTCCACCTAACACCGTTTTTGCGGTTTCCGCGGTGGCCTCAACCAGCATCCGGTAACCTGGCACCTCTTGCACCTTGGCCCCGAGGTTTTTCATCCTTTCCGGAAGGCTCCGGGATGCCCCCTCTATCCTGACAAGCAAAAACCTTAATCCATCGATATCCCCAAGCCCTTGGGTGACCCCCTCGGCCGTGTGTTCCTTTGGAACACGCGCAATCTCAACACCCTCTTTTTTTAGAGCCGAGTAGGCTCCGTGGCCAATGGCGGCGATTCTGGTTCCCATGATTGCCGCCTGGTCAAATCCCAAGGTGTCAAGGCGGTCAAGAAAGTTTTCCACGCAGTTGCTGCCGGAAAAAACGATCCAATCAAAGCGCTTGAGCTCTCGAATTGCCCTGTCCATGGGGCCGAAGTCTGAGGGCGGGGAGACCCGGAGAGCAGGGAACTCCATCACTTCGGCCCCCTTTTTCCCCAGCATGCGCAGTAGCGGATTAACCTCAGGTCTGGCCGGAGGAACCACGATGCGCCTGCCGGACAACGGCTTTTCCGTGGGTGCCATTGTATCTCCCTTTTTCCTGAAGCTCCCTGGCAATCCCGATCAATCCTGATATATCGGGACAGAAGATGCCCTCGCTGTTGCAGTTCAATGGAATCATTTTATAAACGTGACCACATCTCCGTCTAGGCCTCCGAATGCAGAACCCGCCGCCGCATCCGTTTGATTTCCCCGCGGCGACGCTTGGCCTTCAACCGGCGCCTCTTTGACGCAAGTGTCGGCTTTACCTTGCGGCGGCTTTTTGGTCTTTGGGCCGCTCTGCGGATCAACCCAACCAGCCGGTCGATCGCGTCCCGACGGTTTCGTTCCTGCGTGCGGAACCGCCGGGCATCGATAATCAATATGCCGCCCTCCGTGACCCGCCGGCCAGCTAACCCAATCAGGCGGTTGCGAACGTCATCCGATAAAGCGGCAGATTTGCCCACGTTGAAACGGAGCTGCACGGCGGTAGCGACCTTGTTGACATTCTGCCCACCAGGTCCTGAGGCACGGATGAATTCCAGCTGGATTTCGCTCTCGTCAATTGCGATGGCAGGAGTGATTTGCATCATACGTTCGACCTACAGCAATCAGAGTTCACGTCTAAATAGCTTTTGCCTTCCTCAATAACTCAGCAATAGACTGCGCCAGTTTATGGTAACCCCGGGCGTTTGGATGAATCGGGTCACTCTTGAGAGAACCGGTTGACAGAATATCGTCCAATACCTGGCCCTCATATGGAAGGTCAAATTCCTTGGCGATTTCCACATAAAATCCGGCAACTGACACAGATAAGCCGGGCTTTGGAACGCCAACCAGAACCACGTCAGTCCCTTTTTTCTTCGCCATCCTTATCATCGCCCTTACATTGGCTGCTGCCTGTTTTTCACCGGTCCGCCGCAACAGATCGTTTCCACCATGACATAGAATGAGCAGTGCTGGCCGGTGCCTATCCAAGAATTCCGGCAACCGCGCCAACCCCTGACCTGTGACCTCTCCGGGCACGCCTGCGTTAATCACCTTACGATGAATCAGCCCCTCCAACACAGCCGGATAACTCTCTCCCACGTTTGCACCTGTACCAAAGGTCAGGCTATTGCCAAAGGCAAGCACCACTGCATCGTCATCTATCGGAGAAATACTCGGTGTGCCATTGCTACATGCTGCGACAAAAAGCAGTTGAAGAATATAACAAAGACGTATGATACGTTTAAAGCTCTTGATTGAACCAGACATGGTCTGTTTACACCTTTCCGGTGTCAGCCCAAACACAAAGTGCACGGTATATTATGTGGACCCCAAAACCCCATATGAACCCATGTCTCTACAGATGCCCTGTTTCTTGCATGAAAGTCTATATCAAGGCCTTGGCCCTACCTAGTCGCTTACGGCCAAGGCCGGGCGAACTTTAAGAATGGTCTCATTGCGGATCTTGACGGTGCCCGGCTTTGCTCCACGCGGTTTGGTCACGTATTGGGCTCGTGTGCAGGAGACGGGGACAAGACCGCGTATTCTCGCCTTGCTGTGATAGGCAGCGATGGAGGCAGCGCGCATCAGGGTTTCTCGGTCTGGCTCCGCGCCCGGCTTGGCACGCAGAACCACATGGCTTCCCGACATACCGCGTACGTGAAACCACCAATCATGAGGTTGTGCCACCTCAAGGCTCAAGCGGTCGTTGTCCGTGTCGGTCCTACCGGCCAGAACCACCCAACCGCCAGGAAGTTCATACTCGTGGACACGGACTTCTCCTCGTTCGGTGTTCAGATCTTCTTTTGGCATGAGATTGTATGCTTCGGTGAAGGCCTCCTCTTGGCCCAAATTTTGGCTCACATGTGTGATACAGCCCTCTCACCGAGCTGTTCTATATTGCCCATAATGTTTGCAGCGCACTACAGCGAGCTGCACGCAATCTTCAAACCAGTTCTACTGTTCTTTTAGGGCCTCATCAAGGGCCTTGGTCCTTTCATCTTCCAACTGCTTGGCGGAACGAGCTTGGTTCATGGGTGTTCGGATCTTTTGCACGATTGCGTCTGCTGCTTGTTCGGTCATTTTATCGATTTTCCCTTTCTCTGGTTCGACCTCTTCTTTTTTTGAACAGGCGGAAACGTTCATGCAAAAACCAACGAATGCTATGGCAAGATATATCACTACCCTTTTCATCGTACCTCCTTTTGCATAAGGGTCGTTTATCTTTCTATTTGATCCCTGGGCCGATGATGACGTACGGGACCTCCCATGCGAAGATGCAACCAAGCGGCCAAGCAAGAGCATAGAGCCACCCTAAGTAAGACACCACATTGACAACGAGATCTTGCCGGGCTGTCAATCGCAGGCATACAATTCTATAGCAGGTCTATAAGATGAAGCACTTTTCATTTAGAGGTTGTCAATAACCTTCTTTAGTTTACCCTGAACCTCTTCAGCAATGTCCCGTAGATTGGGATTCTTTACGGCCTGCATGGATGCAATTGGGTCTATCGCCGATACCTCCACATTCCCGTCATCATTTTCTTGCACAATGACGTTACAAGGCAACATCGTTCCAATCTTGTCTTCCGCCTGGAGGGCCTGGTAAGCAAAAGGGGGATTACATGCACCGAGAATTCTGTAATTCTTGAAGTCCACATTGAGCTTCTTCTTTAATGTTGCCCTGACATCTATGTCTGTAAGAATTCCAAAGCCCTCTCTCTGGAGTTCCTCGATGACCCTGTTAACGGCTTTTTCGAACCCAATTTCCAATGTTTTTCCAAAATAGTAACTCATCACACCCTCCTTTTGTGCCATCTTCGTGGCAATACTGGCGAGATGTCTTACTAAAACGTATGTTAAACACGCGACATAATACCAGCTAGGTAATGATGCCTTTTTCTGGAGTGACTGACGGCAGGGCACCGTGTTTTTGTGACCGGCATGCTTCCCGGACACGCAGTGCTGCCGCAAGGCAGACCTTTCGCCCTTTAAGGCGGAGAGGCTTCACAACGGACGACCAAAGCGGTCTCGCAAAGCTTCGACAAAGGCCTCGTCGACCCTACGAGATACCATTTCAAACGGAGAATAGCCGAACTTCCATGACAAGAAAAACATGAGGCCAAGAGCAACTCCCGTGATCAGGAAATTGGGCCATGCATTCAGCGCCCATTGCCCTTCCCAGATCCACTGCCAGGAGTTTGAGAAAGGCCAGAAGTAGGGGATCGGCCACTGGTAACCCTCGGGACCGCGCGAACCAACGAGATCTCCTATTAAGTGGAGATGAAAACTAATCCATGCCAAGCACGCAGTAACCCAGCGCCGTTTTGAAAGTGCGTAGCTACATAGCGTGACCAGAAGGGCAAGGGTCACGTTATGTGCCACAACATGATGGAATTTTCCCCACCATTGAAGAGCACGCTCACTATGTCGCGTTAAGAAGTTGGCAATGATCCCAAGACCGTCAACATCGGGGATAACCCCGGCGATAGTTACCAGGGCTCGCTCTCGCCGATTTATTTTTGCTGTATTCGCAACCAGCCAGCTTGTAAGAAAATGCGTTACCGGACTCATTTCATTACCCTGCCCAGCGCCTCATTTCTCAGGCAGTGCATCTGGGCATATTCATCGAGATTCAGCGGGGAAGGTAAACTTACAAGGGAGCGCCGGTTCTTCTTCATGAGGGATTATTGCCTAAGTGGCAGACGGCTTTTTCACTCGTATCCAATGTCTGGAGAAAGCGCCATGGTACTTCGGATAAAAGTCCCACTCCCCCTGCCAATTTCCCGATTTTTCGAATCGACCAACTCGGCCTCCGCTAGAAAGAGACGTCGAGAACGATGAATCACCCGCCCCGTCGCTTTTATCTCGCCCTCTGAGATGGGGCGAATCAAGTAGACATTGAACGAAACGGTAAGAACAAAGACATCTTTGACCAAGGAGTTGACCGCGAAGAAAGCCGCATCATCCAGCGCCTTGAAATAAACTGACCCGTGGACAGCACTGCCTGCATGAAAGAAATCTTGACGCACAGGAACAATCACCTCGGCACATCCCTGGCTTACTCGTATCTTCGGAGCATAGTATTCGTTCACCGGCCCGGAAGCATACATCCGCTCCAGCTTTCGGTAATGCTCCTCTTTGTTCACCTCGTACCTTTCTCCTTCGGCAGTCGGATGGCTACCTTAAAATCAAAAGTTGTGAGCTAATCGATTCTGGGCTTTATCTTCTCCAGCGCTTCCCTTGCAGCTTCTTTTACTTCAGCGTTGTATTCGCCACGCAAGATCATTTTCACCCTTGGGGCTATTTTGTGATCTCCTGACTCTCCCAAGATGTAGATAATGTCGCCCTTCACCGGATCTTCAACATTGCGAAAACGTTCCCAGAGCGGATCGAGTACCGTAGCTGCCAGTCTTGGGTTGCGGTCGGTTATTTCTTCTATGACCACCATGGCTCCAAGACGGACAGGCCATTTCTTATGTGTCAAAAGATCAAGAAATGCGGGGAAAATTTCTTCTTTTTCAAGCATCATTTCTGCCAGCCTAGCCGCATTTCCTTCCTTCAGCATTCTCTCAAGAGATAAGCTACCGAGCTTGGTAGGGTCACGATTTGTCATGACTTCGACGACTTCTTCCAGCTGAAATGAACCCGTCCACCGAAAGTGTTCGTCTAAAAAAAGCGTCGGGACAGATTGAATCTTGTTTGATTGGGCCATCTCTGGAAAAATGGTACAGTCTACGATCGTAAGCTGTATGAATGCATTTGCACCCAGAAGGGGTATGATCTGCCGGACTGTCACGGGACAAAAAGGGCATTGCTGAGAAACATACAGCCGCAGCAAAGCGGGCAGCCTAATTTTGTCGAGTTCGTTCCGGATAGATACCGATATGCCCGAAGCATTCTCGTTAGAAACAGATAGTGCTTCCAGAAAAGGCTCCAGTTCCGTCCCCAGAGGAACAGCATGATAGCACAGGGAAGGGCGGACCTGGATTGCCGGAGCCTGGCTGGGTTCACCTTCCTCTTGGGCAACCTGAATTTTAGGGGCAAGGCGCGTGAGATTTTCACAAAAACCCACAAATTCTCTGCTTCTTTGGTCTGCTGTCACGAGCAGACCAATCTGGACATCACGAGACAGGTCGTTATTCCATTCTCTAATCCGCTTCTCTTCCTCGGGTGTCATTATCACTCCATATCCGATCCAGGACTATTTCTCGCCTGTAACATCAGCGACCCAACTCAACGCTGCAGATACCGTTGGAAATCCGATGGTGCTTGTAAGCAGAATGATGGCGTGTATTACTTCTTCCGGCTTTGCACCGGCTTTCAGAGCTCTTTTCGCATGACTGTGAACACCACCTTCAGAACGTAAAGCTGCTGATGCTGCCAACTGAACCAGATGAACAGTCTTACCATCCAAGGGTCCTTCCTGCCTCACGGCCTTACCAAGCTCCTGAACAGCATGGATGAATTTCGGATGCCTTTTTTCCAGTGTAGCATACCACTTGGGTAGTTCTTTGTCTGACATTGTATTCCTCCTGCTCTGCTACAAAAAATGCAAAATTCTAAATGGGGTTGAGAACCAAATTTAGTTTCCATATGAACCGACGTTTCTTTATTTCGTTTACGCTTAGCTGAGGCACCACAGAGGTCTGCACAGGCATCCAAGGTCTTATGGGCCACATACCTACCGTTTCCACTTAATAACTTGTTTCTTGAAATCTACGGTATATTCAAGTCCTCTCAAGAAGTTCATACCGAGTAACCCGTCGTAAGGTACTGAAGAACCTTCATGCTTAATGATGCCTGCATACAAGTTGGTCTTTTTAAACGGTCCAACTTTAATATAGCCTAGTTTCGCCATACTACTTTTTAGCACTTCTCCTCCCGCCACGCGCGTTATAGCCTTTTCTCCTTCCGTGATATGCAACCGATCTGCAATCTGCTGATGCAATGTCACAATGGAAGCACCTGTGTCCATAACCAGCAAAGCCTCCGTTTTATGTGCCTTGTAGCACAGCGTAACAGGTACCAACACGAGATTTTCCTTAATTATAACCTTGGTTTCCAGACCTCTCAAATATCTTTCTCGTTCGATTTCCTGAGTCCGTTCTTTCTCACGTTCTTTGCGTTCCTTCTCCCGCATGATTGCTCTTTGTTCCGGAGGAAGGTGGTCATACTTTTCCTCGTAGGTTTTCAGATCATCTCTGTATTCCGGAGGTATTTTGCTCACGTCGTCAACGAAAAACACCTTCCCGTCCCGATCCACATACTTATAAAATTCGCAGTGCAATTTCGCAGGAAACAAGAAATACACAAGCAGGAGCACTGATATCATGCCCAGGTTCTTATTTACTCTAAAAATTCTCATCTCTAACATAAGTTATTTTCTTCCCCTTCCATTCTTCCTTGTGCCGCTTGCTCAACGCCTTCCTATTTTTTGCGAATTGTTGTGCGTAAGATCCTTCACCCCCTTTTGCAGTTTTTTCGCTCCCGCTTTTTGCTCGCACTTGGACAAGCGAAAACGCCGTCACAATGAAAAATGCCATAACTAACTCATAACGATTTCATGCAATTCGTTTCAATGCCCTCCTTTCGACAACAAACTCAAACTCAACGCAGATGAAGCCTCCCTGGTCGGAAGGACGGCTGTTTCGCCTTATAGCGGCACTCGGCGCGTGGAAAATTAGCCAGTCAAGGGCTGGCGGCAGCTTCCCTACTTTCAATATCGATTGCCGGAGGATGGAGCCAATGATCTATTGCATTAGCGTAATAAGACAAAATGTCAAGCGATTCGGGGTCTGCACTAAACAACCCGTCCGATTCAATAACCATTTTTCTCAACTTGAGCATATTGAATGCCGTCCTGATTGCAATCTCAGCGCCCCTTGTTGGAACAAAAACAGGCGCTCCTTTTACTTTTAGTTGTTCCATTAAATTATGAACATGCGCTTTTACATCGAAGTCGCTGAGCTGACGTTCCCGAAGCTCTGATAGAACACTGGCCACCAATGACACGGGAAGGACTGGAATACTGTCCTGCACTGAAACCATCAGCTGATTGCAGAGCTCTTTGACCAGCGCAAACCGGGCATCACGGTCAATCTTGCTCAGCTTAACGGTATGGGCCCGACAAAACTCGCGTGCAGAAACCGGGGTGCCAAAGTTGACGCATGCATAGCCGAAGCGATGCCACCTATTGAAAGCCATCAACATGAGGTTATGCCAGATAAAGCCAACGGTAGTCTTGAACACAAACCACGTACTTCGTTTTTCAGCGTGCGGATCTAATGTGCGTATCAAACTTCGGTCCTCTAGCGTCCTGTCATAGTTAATCCCCACCGGAATGAAGACAATGTCACGATCTTTTTCTGTGTCAAAACCGCGCAGCATGTAGTCTATGAGTCCTAGTTTAGGTGGCCTCAATTGGCCATCGTGGCTTAACCCGCCTTCGATAAAAACCGCCTGACAAACGCCCTCTTTGGTCGCCATGCGGACGTAGCGTTCCAGCACCCGGCGATACAGCGGATTCCTTGAATCCCGACGCACAAAATAAGCACCCATAGCCTTAATGATTGTTTGTAGGGGCCAGATTTTAGCCCACTCGCCCGCAGCATAAGAAAGAGCCGTTCGCTCCGCCACCAAGAATGATACGAGAATATAGTCCATGTTGCTGCGATGGTTCATAATAAATACGACAGTAGAATCACGATCTATGGACGCTAATTGCTCATTATCGACGCGGTCAACACGCACCCAGTAAAGTAGCCGTGCCACCTTCTTTGCAAGCCAGTAACCGATGCGAAAATAGATGTAGGCATTAAACGACGGCACAATCTCCTTCGCATAGCCCAGAACTTCGGCCTGGGCGACTTCACGCGGCAAGTCATGCTCTTTTGCGTGGGTCTGCATCGCTTCCATGACCGTGGAATCGTACACGAGGCGATCAATCAATACCTGCCTTTTGGTAAGCTGAAACGGCTTAATCTCGATGTCTAGGCGTGCACTGATTTCATCAAGCACCCGGTTGACCCGACGCCGCAAAAACCAGCGTACACTGGGAATGAAAATGCGACCCAGAATCGCCCATGCGGTCACAAAAAGCAGCAAGAAAAGGAGCCAGATTGGTATCTGGATCTGACCGGTCATGTGACTATGCCTCCTGCGAGAATCGGCTTCGGCCTCTAATCTGTTTTTTTCTTGCGGTCGAGCCTTTGGTCTTCTTGGCTGTGATTAAACTTCCCGTTATCAAGAAAATAGGCCACCTGTTTCAGGACATCCGGATTTGTCACAACAGAGGTATGCGGGCTCGAAATAACCAGAAAATCCGTCATCTCTTCTAACTTCGCACGTTCCACAGATACCCGACCATCATCTGGTCCTGGAATAAGCGCAGAGAAAATCGGATTAAAGCTCCTGTCTCCGGTGATAATGCCAACTTCAATGTCGATTGGTTTCAACCTATTTGGGGTGCTTTCCGGGTTGGTCCCAAGTTCTTGGCCAGGAGGCCCGAAGAGCCACTTATAGGCAAAGAACTCTTTTACATAATCCACGACTTCGCTTCCCTGATTAGGCGGGGCCAGCATGACCACTCGGCTCCCATCAGGCAGCGAGTTCGTCTGCAAATACTGACGGATGATGATTCCACCCAGAGAATGCGCAACGAAATGAATCTTGTCGATAGGGCTTACCTGGCACATAGCAATAGCTTTAGGAATATACACCTCCGCTATCCGTTCAATCGACTCACTGGTGGACGAATAGGCCAGATTTACTGTCTTGTAACCCTTGCCTAAGAGATGGGTTTCAATTTCACACATTGATGATGGGCTTCTTCCCATGCCATGAAGTAGGATGACACACTCTTTCTCACGGTGCGCGGACGCGGGCTCAGCCGCCATCGAAAGATTCGGAATCAACCATACAAGCATGCAAACGATCGTTGTTAAATCTCTATGCATTTTGTTTGGTGTAAAGCCTTTCTCCTGACTTTTATTTACTTCTTTTTCCGCTTCTTCTTCCTGGGGCGACGTTTTCCAAAAGAACCTCGAGCGATCTTCCCGCGCTTTGTGCGTTGATCTCCTTTACCCATGGTCGAACCTCCACATATCAGATATTGCCCCGCAAGATCCGGCGCATTCATTGATGCAGTTAAAAGTTAAACCAAGTCAAGCAGCTTAAGGCATCTCACTATCCGCTTAAAGCTTCGCTTAATATCATGATCAATTCCCACGGATATCCGTATGAGCCCATCACTCAGACCCAACTTTTCCTGCTCTTCTTTAGAAATCTCAGAGGCCGTGCTGCTGCTTGGTGAAGTAAACAGAGTCTTGAAATATCCGAGGCTGACAGCCAAGTAACCAACTTTTTCTTCTTGCATTTTGGTCATCAATTGGTCGGCATCGTGCTGGTTGCCTACATCTACAGCCAGCATACCGCCAAAACCGAAGCCAGGATTCATGATTTTCTTGATCAACGCATGTTGAACATGCGATGGCAGCCCCGGGTAAAACACATTGAACCCGAGTTTCTCAAATTGCTTTGCAACGTAGAGCGCGTTGTTACCGTGTTTTTGAAGTCGTATGTGCAACGTATGAAGATTTTTT
>JBFEUB010000093.1:0-13143 GCA_041547605.1 Desulfobacteria bacterium | reverse complement strand
TAACCTATTTACTAGAACTGGCTACTCTTGAGGCAAACCTCTTATGCAGACGAGAAGTCATCTCAAAAATGCGTCTGACGCCCCATGGCGGCGGTGCGAGTCGGCTCAAAATGCTCACATACTGCGGGTATGCGGCGGTTTTTCGCCGCTCCGCGCCTTGCCCTGAACCCTGCTCCACTTTTTTGAGATAGCTTCGAATCTTTTGCAGCTTATGAAAAAAGACGAATACTCGATTATGTACGACATTGAAACGTCGTACTGGTGGTTTGTGGGCAAGCAGTTTCTGGTAAAGAGCGCTTTAAGGAAATGTTCTTTGAATTGGCTGGGTAAGGAAAGGATACTGGACATAGGATGTGGTACCGGCACTATATTGAAACTCCTGCGGGACTTTGGAATTGCCTACGGTATGGAACTATCTACGCACGCTATTCGGTTCTTGAAGAAAAGAGATTTGAAGCTCTTTGTGCGCTCAGATGCCGGCCAATCGATCCCATTCAAGGACAACAGTTTTTCTGCAATCACATGCCTTGATGTATTGGAACACCTTGACGACGATTTGGCCCTATTAAATGAGATGTTACGGGTCTGCAAGCCCGGAGGACATATCGTACTCACGGTACCCGCCTTCAATCTGTTATGGAGTCCCCACGATGTTGCTTTGCACCACAGGCGACGTTATACCCGAACACAGATGCTCAAAAAAATTTTCCGGCTCAATTGTACAGTTGTCAAGAAAAGTTATTACAACACGATCCTTTGCCTCCCGATTCTCGTGATAAGGAAGTTGAAACCTTTCTTATCCGATAAACAAAACTTGGAGTCGGACTTCTTTATACCCATACCACGATGGATTAACGCCGTCCTAACCTTTTTGTTTGTTACTGAAATACGTTTTCTTCAGCGTATGAACTTCCCTTTTGGTGTTTCTCTGTTGTTGATTCTAAAAAAATCCAATGGGTGTTGAGGTTGACAGCAAATAGAAAGACCAAGAATAGAAATTGGCTATCAGAGTTCCCTCCCCTTATTCTAATTGTAATCTTTGTGCTGATATTCTTTGGCAAAGTCATATTTTCCGGAGAGTCTCTCTTTGGCTCAGACTTTGTACTTTATTTCTATCCCTTAAAGAAGTTCATTCGAGACTTCGTTTTCAGCCAAGGTACCCTCCCTCTGTGGAATCCATACCATTTGTCGGGCACCCCCCTTATAACAAACATTCAAGCATCCTTGTTTTACCCACTTGGCTTTCTCTTTTATATCATGCCCACGTCACATGCTTACGGGTACACCGTCATACTGCACTGCATGCTCGGCTCCATATTCATGTATGTTTTTGTCCGCGCTTTAACGGTCAACAAAATGAGCGCCCTGCTCTCTTCGATCGTTTTCACATATAATGGCTATTTTATGGCTCATCTCTATGCCGGGCATCTTACCTTTGTTCAGAGCTATATCTGGCTGCCTGTAATATTCCTGTACCTCCAAAAGTTCATAAACACGCCTCACCCCAGATATGCCATCCTTTCAGGCCTGTTTCTCGGCGTTCAAATTTTAGGCGGCTTCCCACAGATAGCCTTCTATACGATCCTCGGCGCACTTTGCTATACTCTCTTTGCTATTTGTATCAAATTGAAAAGCGAAGGTGGCCCCTACGTTCTAAAAGCGGCCCTTGGTTTGGCTGCCATTCTTGTGGTTGGATTCTCCTTGGCTGCTTTACAGCTCCTGCCCACCTATGAATTTACCCGGCTTTCAACCCGTGCAGGAGGCATTGACTACGAATTTGCCACACTCGGTTCTTTACCCTTTAAGAATTTCATCACCTTTTTGATTCCCGAATTTTTTGGCGTGCCGGCAAACAGAACATTCTGGATCAGTAATGCAAACTGGGCTTTTTGGGAATACTGCGGGTATGTGGGTATGTGTGCCTTGATATTGCCGGTCATCAGCATCAAAAGTATCGTTACAGATCGGGCAGGTATTTTTTTTATCTTTGTGCTGGTAATTGCTTTATTCCTATCTCTTGGCAAACATAACCCTCTTTACAGATTCATCTATTATTTGCCTGGATTCCACCATTTTCGCCTACCTGCTCAAATCCTTTTTCTGTACGTTTTTTCAATGGCTGTATTGGCGGGTATGGGCCTATACCACCTGACAGATGGGAAAGCTTTTTCCGCCACCTACCGCGTGGTTGTGCGCTGTGGTTTATTATTTTTCCTAGTCTTGGCCATTTGGGTGCATGTGCACCCATACAGTTTCTTCTATCTGCTCTTTAAATATGTCAAGCCTATTGGACTCACGGGCGACCAGGCAGGTCAGGTATACCCCGTTGTGACCGTTGCCATTTTAAGGAGTTCTGCCATCTTTTTTGTAATCATTCTTTTCCTCCATTTTTACCGGAGGGGCTTTTTGTCTTACGCCACGACAGGTGGCATAGTCATATTGACATCCATTATAGATGTTGGGTCCTTTGCCTTTCCTTTAGTCCGGACTGCAAACATAGGTCCTCATCCGGACCAAGTGCATTTGATCCGACAACTCAAAGTGGATGGTGATATCTACAGGGCAGTAGCCACCAAGGGTTGTTTTTCAGAGAATGCCGGACTCTGGTATCAATTTCAGGATATCCAGGGCTATGATCCTTTGATTCTTGGACGTTATATGCAATATATAAATAAGAGTCAGCACCTTCCTGAAGACAAAAAGGTTGTAAACATGCATTATGTAAGAAATACAGACAATTATCTCGTGGACATGTTGAACTTGAAATATGTAATCGATTGCAGCTCCAAGACAATCATCCAAAGAGATACTCATGTTCCAAGGGCTTATATTGTTCACCAGGCGGTTGTGAAGGATGAAAAAGAAGTTCTCGATTACATGATGGGACGTGATTTTAATCCTTTGAAAACAGTGGTCTTCATAAGGCAACCCGACATCCCCAAAATCACAACCCAAGAAATCCGTGCATATCCCAATGAGATGTGCCGGATCCTCTCATACTCGTGCGATGAGATCGTCATAGATGCAAAACTGAATGCCCTAGGTTTCCTGGTCATGAGTGAAATCAGTTATCCTGGATGGCATGTGTACGTGAATGGAAAGAAGGAAGCCCTTTTGACGGCAAACTATCTGTTTAGAAGCTTGCCCCTGGCCGCCGGCAGGCATCATGTCCGTTTTGTGTTTGATCCCTTCACTTTCAAAATTGGAAGAATCGTTTCTGTTATCTCTGTAGTCACAGTCATCATGGCAATTCTGTTATTTAGCCGGAAACGAAAATGGCAAAGATGAGATTTCTCGTAAAGACTTCAGAACCGAGAAAGATGAACGTCTTTGGACTAGATATTACCGGTGATTCGTCTGGCGGGTGGCCCTCGGAATATGAGAGAATATTGGTTCTTATCTTATTGAGCTTTACAGCGTTCAATTACATTTATAATGGCTTATTTCGACCGCTTTCCACGGAAAAAGTCGATTTTGTGGCCTATTACAACGCAGCAATGGCATTTAAGTACGGCCTCCCCATATATGAGCATATGATCCAATTTTTTAAAGAGGGGCCTTTCGAATATAAAGGCCCTTTCCCCTATGTCTATCCCCCGAGCTTTGTCATCTTTCTGAGTCCATTAGCTTATCTCAGTTTGAAGCAGGCTTCGTTGTTTTGGAATTTGCTCAATCATATCTGTTTGTTGGCCAGCGTGATCCTTCTGATGAAATCCATTAAAAATCAATATTCATGGATAGAAGCGATAATATTAATTTTTGTATGTATGAATTTTGCTCCTTTGTTCATTGATTATCTGGTGGGACAATGCAATATTATCCTCTTCTTCCTTATCACGTTAGGCCTTTATTTCCACAGAACGAATAAATGTATTTATGCCGGCATCGTCCTTGCATTGGCAACGGTGATCAAGATTATTCCAGGCCTTCTGATAGGATATATGTTGTGGAAGCGCCGCTATAAGGTGTGTCTTTCAGCACTCATCGCACTATTTCTTATCTTCTCTTATTCTCTGATTTTTTTTGATGTCGAATTCCATCTTAAATACTTTGAGCTGATGACCAACCAAAGCCTCTTTGATGCTTCTCATGATAATCATTCTCTGACGGGCTTTTTTAGCCGATCCCTGACCCATACTCGATGGACGATAGGTTTGATAGACAGTCCTGAGATTGCTCGATATTGCATTGTCATTAGCTCCATCCTGATGCTACTTTCCGTCCTTTTTGTGACGCGAATGAGAACTGTCCCCGCCGACGACCGGAGTTTACGAGAATATTCCCTCGTCATTACAACGATGCTTCTGATTACTCCGTTAAGCACCACGCCCTATCTCGTCATGCTATTAATACCGCTCGGTGTGCTTATTCATGAACTTTTTCAAAACAGGGCTGTAAACAAATGGATATACCCGTTAGGTGCGGCGTATGGAATACTTGCCATTTGGTATCCTTTACCAGTAAGCAGGTTCCTAGACATGGATGTTTATAGAATATACATGAAGGGTCCCCTGGCCCACATTTTTTCTTTACAATTCTTTGCATTGTTGGTGCTTTGGTTGTATTTTGCTTTGGCACCTATGCCACTCAAAACAGATCACTCAATAAATGGAGCTTGAGCTAACCCTGCGTCGGAAAAACATAACAGCGCTATACAGACGTTATAAGCGTGGTCCCATTAACCTGGCAGAGCGGCTTGTAATCTATCTCCGGCTGCACTTTTCTTCTTACGAAATAATAGAATCGTATGTGCCTGCTTCCGGACGAATAATGGACCTGGGATGCGGCTTCGGCACGCTGACTCTATATTTGGCACTTTCATCCCGGGAAAGACGGATCAGGGGAATCGATATTTCACATCGAAGGTTGCGCATTGCTGAGTCGGCATCCGCACAGGTCAAAAATGTCGCTTTTGAGTGTGCCGATCTTCTGCGGTGCAGTTTTGATTCATGTAATTGCATCCTCCTTATCGACGTCATCCACTACTTGCCGGTTTTTGCTCAAAATGCACTCCTTGGGAGGTGTTATGAATACCTCAAGCCTGGAGGGAAGCTCCTTGTGAGAGACTCAAACAAAGATAAGAAAATACGTCATTTGATTACAAGGTGCTACGAAACCATCATGACAAAATCCGGATTTACAGCAGGGGAGATGCTGTGCTTCAGAAGTTTTGTAGAATTGACAAGCTACTTGGAAAGCCTTGGGTTCCTTGTAGATGTCCTGCCCATGTGGTACCGGACTCCTTTTGCGGACACATTACTGGTTTGCACCAAAGTTGGCAGTTAATTTCCATCCATGAATGGCGCTTTTTTTGCGAAGCAACGCCTCATGCCCGATGAGCGTTGTTCTCCGCGGGTTTGCGCCTGCGGTTTGTGAAAGGGCCGTCTGCGGAGTACCATCTGGGCGGCTCAACGAAAAACCTCCTCATTTATCGATTGGAGACTTATGCCGGGCCCAATTTATAAATGAGCACTCACTAAATACATTACGTCAAGCCCAAAAAAGACATGCAAGCCAAACCTGAATCTGAAGACATTTTGCTATCAGTTGTTCTCCCGTCATTCAACGAGGGGGAAAAAATAGGAGCTTTTCTCAAAGATATTCAGCATTGCTTGGAAAGACAAGATTTCAAGGCCGAGATCATAGTGGTGGATGACGCCAGCACTGACTCCACATATAAGGTCCTCAATCAGTTCAAGGAATCTCATCCAATTCGCATTCTCCGCAACGATACAAATTCCGGCAAGGGACACTCCATTAAGCAAGGCGCTCTAGCTGCTAGGGGAAAGTTTATCCTCACTATGGATGCGGACAATGCCTACCCCATATCATCCCTGTATGATTTCCTATCACCTCTGTTGAGAGATGAATGCGACATCGTCTTGGGAAATAGAAGGATTAACGCCTCAAGATTTGTTCTAAGCCCAAAACACTTGCCTTATGTCTATGTACGTCATCTTCTTGGACAATTGTTTAACATGTTTACTAGATCGATTGTATTGCCAAAGTATACGGATACCCAGTGCGGCTGCAAGTGTTTCAGCCGTGAAGCTGCCATGAACATCCTCAAGCTTCAGAGTATCAAAGGCTTCTGCTTCGACGTCGAGGTTCTCTTCTTGGCAGAAAAGCTGGGATATCGCTGTGTAGAAGTCCCTGTGACCTTCTATTATGATGGAGAGCCTTCATCAGTTAGAATCTTCCCGCACGCGTTTTACTACTTGCTCGACATGGTGAGAATTCGTTTCAATGATATTATGGGACGCTACAACGTTGATAAAGACGAATAGTATCTCGGGTATGGACATCGTATTTATCAATCCACCTATCAGCTTAGAAGAAAGATATGGCAAACTCTCTTTGAGCGGCAGTATGGCGCCCCCGTTGGGCCTTTGCCATCTGGCCTCCGTTTGCCGGAATGAGGGACTCACAACGGCGATTGTTGATGCCAACCCTCTAGGATTGGGTCACAGTGAGGTGACTGAAGAGGTATTTTCACATCATCCTCATGCCATTGGAATCACGGCCTCAACGGTTTCTATCGAGAGTGCCGCCCGACTAGCTGACATGATCAAACAAAAAGACCCTGGCAGACAGGTCATTGTCGGAGGGCCACACATAACGGCTACCCCGGTTCCTACGATGCAAAAGTACAAAAGCTTTGATATGGGGGTCATCGGCGAAGGGGAACATACCATCACGGAACTCTTGCATGCCCTCAGCATTGGTGGTGATATAAGCAGCGTTTCGGGCGTTATATACCGTAAAAACAATCGCACAGTTCAAAACAAGAAAAGAAAGCCAATCACAAATTTAGATGAGCTACCCATGCCGGCATGGGACCTTCTCGCTGAGCTGGGGCATTTTTACAAGCCCGTATCGCTTAGCTACCATCGTCTACCTTCGACTTCTCTCGTCAGTTCTAGAGGATGCTCGGGCAAATGCACATTCTGTGACAGAACCGTTTTCGGGAATGTTTGCCGTAGCTTCAGTGCAGCGTATCTGTTTGAAATGGTCAACGAGCTCTACTTCAAACATGGAATTCGCGACATACTTTTTGATGATGATAACTTCGTCATGTTTAAACCAAGATTAGCAGAATTCTGTGAATTGCTCCTTGCATCTGACCTCCATCTTTCCTGGGCTTGTAATGCACGGGTCGATCTGGTGGATTTGGAAACGCTGAGGCTCATGGCACGAGCGGGGTGTTGGCAGATCGCTTATGGAATCGAGAGTGGAAACCAGGCAATCCTGGACGTCCTCAACAAGGGAATCAGTTTAGAGCAGATAAGAAAAGCCTTGACGATGACCCGCAAAGCAGGAATCAAAACAAAAGGCTTCTTCATGATTGGATCTCCTCTTGAGACTCCTGCCACAATAAAAGATACCATTCGGTTCATGTTGGAATTACCTCTCGATGATTTCCAAACAACCTTTTTCACCCCGCTGCCTGGATGTGAACTCTACGAAACCATACAGAACTATGGCGAACTTGAAGATGACTGGTCCAAAATGAACATGTGGTATCCCGTTTTTGTCCCGAAAGGAATGACCCAGCGTGAGCTTTTTGTCTATGCCAAACGCGCCTTCAGGCGGTTCTACTTCAGACCGAAAACCTTATGGGGTTACCTGAAGACATTAGGAAGGCCTGGCGCTGTCCGAAAACTCGTCGTAGGGGTTTATTCCATGATACGGTACCAGTTATCGGCTTAGCATTCTGAAAAAGGGTGTCCCGTGACAAACCTCATAGTAAATGCTGATGATTTCGGACTAACTGAGGGTATCAACAGGGGTATTGTCGATGGGTTCAATAATGGGATTATCACTTCTGCAAGTCTGATTGCCACGATGCCCGCCTTTCAACATGCAGTCGGACTTGCCATGGAGAACCCTGACCTGGACATCGGTGTCCATTTATCACTCACCGTGGGAAGACCTTGTTCAAACAGTACCAGATTGGCGCCAATCCTTAAGGAGGGGGAATTCATAAGGAGCTATTTTCATGTCATAAGGAGCATTTATGCAAACCGAATACATATGGGAGATATTGAAAATGAGATATCAGCACAGATTAGTAAGATTAAGGAAGCTGGTTTAGAGATTAGCCATGTGGACAGTCATCAACATATACACATGGTTCCTTGCCTTTTTAAGCTGATGATTACGTTGATGAAAGAGCTTCAAATTCCCTTTGTTAGGATACCTGATGAGCTAGTCAGCACAAAACAACTTGTCACCACCAAGGGATGGGGCCTGTTCGTTTTGGGTTTAATCGGAAGGGTGTCCAGAAAAAAAGTTCTTCGAGCGAGACTGGACACAACTGACTATTTCTGGGGCCTATCTTGCAGCGAGGCAATGTCCCTCGATGATTTGACCCATATCTTGAGATCGTTAAGACCTGGTATAAATGAACTGATGTGTCATCCGGGTTACAACGATGGCACCCTCGATCCTGTATATGGTGGCCCATCTTTCAGGCAGGAAGAACTGGCTGCACTCACATACCAGGAAGTTTTTGAATTGCTCAAACAAAGAGGCATTCAATTGACCAACTATAGAGAAATTTTGAGCCAATGAGGGCTTGGGCTGATGTTACACGCAAGAATGTGGGTTGCACAACGAAAATCGACTGACCAATGTTGTTGATTCTTTATCAGAAAGAAGACAGAATCTAGGAGCAATGCAAATCCCTCCGGGCGCTGTAAAAATGCGTTGACGAAACGATGGCTTTAGATTCAAAAGTGAGTATTACTGAAAAAGCATTATACAGAGCACTATTCATCCTTCTCTTGACGCTTCTGTTTCTAAACTCCTTCAGACCGATCTTTTCCAATGACATCTGGCTCCACCTAAAAGTTGGTGAGCTTATAGCAAAAAATCACGTCCAGATTCCCGATGCAGACCCCTTTTCCTACACCACGTCTGGCAGCCCTTGGATTCTTCACGAATGGTTGGCGCAACTCATATTTTTTCAGACGTATGAGTTTGCGGGTTTCACAGGCCTCAGGTTTCTCCGATCCGCTGTTGAAACCTTGACTCTTGCACTCTTCTTCTGCGCAGCCTACCGCCAAACAGGGCGCTATATCATGTCTTTAGGCGTTATGCTTGTCATAGCCTATCTGATGCGAACACGGTTCCACATCCGGCCTGAAATATTCTCACACCTTTTCATGGGCCTCTTTTATCTCATTTATTTCACCACGCGAAAATACAAAAGCTGGCTTCTGCTGCCAATCTGTGTCGGTCTTGTTTTGTGGGTAAACCTTCACTCATTTATGCTTATTGTCATTGCAATCCTCCTTATCGGTCTCGTCAGCCGCGGGCTGGCGCAGATATGGCCTTTCAGGGAGGCCTTCGCCAGACCATCAAATGCTAAGTTCAAGGCTACGTTACTGGCTTTGGGCATCCTGGCGGTGTTTGTGACTCCCCGCCCTTTAGGCACCTTCGATTACGTCTTTTCCGGATCCCAAATTGCTCGGAGCTACATTATGGAATGGCAGCCTATCTTTATATCCCTACAAAAACCACCTTTCCTGACGCTAAGAGGGGCCATTGCCTTTCCTCTGCTCCTAAAGTTCGTTGTGCTCTCGATTATTATAATCTTCCTGGCAAGCCTTGCTTTGTCGATCCTCTGGAAGAGATCACCTAGATGGCCTTTAGATTATGCCCTGATCGGCCTTATGATGAGCGGGTTGGCTTTGTCAGCCATCCGTTTTGTGTGGCTGCTGACTGTGCCTTTGCTTCTGACACTCCACTATTTTTCTGCAGCTTTTGACAGGATAGAAACAAGCAAAAAAACGACTTTGACTCCTCAAATTACCGGATGGTTCTTGCTATCGGTAGGTACTCTCTTTTGGATCAACGCAGGAATTTCAACTATTCCAGTTAACATGAGTCAAACCGTTGAAAATGATCGTTACCCGACATCGATTGCTCATATTCTAAAACAGATTCATTTAGATGGCCGCATGTTCAATCCTTACGGTTGGGGAGGTTATCTCATCTTTCATCTCTTTCCTGACTATAAGGTTTTCTTGGATGGACGAACCGTTCTTTACGGAGGACGCTTGCTTCAAGACCACTACACCATACTACATGAACATCAAGGCTATCAGACGCTTGTTGATGACACGTATCACTTCGATTTTATGATACTGCCAAAAGAATATGGGATGATTTCCAGTCTCCCCGCCGATTCATGGATTCTTCTATTTGAAAACTATAACTCCTCCTTATACTTAAGGCGCAATCAAAACAACAGGCCAAATCTTGATCGATTTGCTCATTATTACAAAATTAATAACATCCCTTTTGACACTGAAAGGGGTTTTGACCTTGTGACAGTTGTTCAAAACAATCCAGCATGGGCTCACCGCTATGGCCTGCAAGGAGAAAGTGCTGCTTGAAACAGAGAATTGATTGGCTTGACTGGTCTGTGAAGCTTTTCATTATGAGCTCGGCTATTTACTTCTTCTCATTCGTAACAGCCGATCCGGACCTCTGGGGGCATGTTAAATTCGGTGAGTCGACATGGCAAACCAGGGCTCTTTTGCCTCACAATCTGTACTCATTCACAGCCCCAGATCATCCCTGGATCAACCATGAATGGCTCTCAGAATTACTCTTTTATGCCGTATATACCATGCTGGGCGATGCCGGACTACTCTTTTTGAAATTAGGCATTGGATTGATAATTGTATGGCTCATTTCGAGGATCGCTCTTTTTCGTGCCGTGGATATGATCCTCTTCGCCATAAGCTTCGGTTTGCTCATCTCTGTTATATCACCCGGTTTCATGATTCGGCCTCAGCTTTTTTCTTTTCTTTGGTTTACCTGCTTCTTTTACATCTTTCATTGTTATTTTGAGAAAAAGAAAAACGGACTCTGGTTGTTGCCGCCCATAATGATCATTTGGTGCAATAGCCACGGGGGATTTCTCATCGGATGGGGACAATATACCATTATTCTTGTCTGGCAAAGCTTGGTTTATGTCTTAAAGGATCGAAAGGCAGGACCGTTGTTGAAGACGCTCTTTTTCTGGTATCTACTTACCACACTCGCCTGTTTTATTACGCCATACGGATATAAACTCCACCTCTTTCTTTATCACAGCCTTTCTAAACAACGTCCCATAGGAGAGTGGAACCCTATAAGGATTTGGGATACGAGCTTTATGCGATTGAAGATTTTGGCCGCCCTTTTCATTGGGTCTCTTGTCTATCCGTCAGGTCGCAAAAGGCAATGGGAGGTTGTTTTGATTGCTGCCACCTTGATCCTTGCCTTCCGACATCAGCGCAATAGCCCTTTCTTTGCTATTATGGTCGGTCCTTCCCTAGTGGAATGGCTAACCTTTCTTTCTGATAGACTTAACGTAGGTAAGCATAGGATCACGTTGAGCCGTGGAGCCTGTTCATTACTGTCTGTCTTTCTTCTATTACTGGTTACCTACCACACGAGCCACGCGACCTATCGCTACTTGAAAGCAGGTTTCCATATCATTGTTGACCCCTCGTATTATCCAGTACAGGCGGTCCAATTCATTAAGGTAAATGGAATCCAGGGGAACCTCCTGGTTCCCTTTGAGTGGGGAGAATATGCCATTTGGAAACTCTATCCAGGCTGCCAAGTTTCCGTTGACGGGCGCTTCAGAACCGCTTATCCAGAGAATGTGCTGAGGGACCACATCTTTCATGACGGTGATGATGTGGCATGGTCAAGACTGCTCGAGAGGTATCCGTCTGACATGATCTTGTCCAGACAAATCCCTTTTTTCTGGAATTTGATCAAAACTTCAAAAGAGTGGGTTTATGTATACTCGGATCGGGTTGCTATGGTTTTTGTCAAGGATGACGGAAAAAATCGGCGGGTCCTGGATAATCTCAAAGCTGGAAAACTCATTTACACGCGTGAGCCCGTGTCAATCTATTTCCCGTAACCTGACCGGCTCACTTTTCGCAGCCCTACGCCCCGAAGGGCGGGGAGGCTTCGCTTTTCGTATACCCCAGGTGTAGCCCAGTGAGCCATGTATTAAAAACAAAATGGTTTCCCATCGCATGTATCACAATCTGGGGCTTAGCCGTTTATGCTAATACCTTCCGAGTTCCGTTTGTCTTTGACGACCTGATTTATATTCAAAACAATCCTGTCGTAAAAAACCCATTCGACCTGACTGAAATCATAGGTTTTGCCCCTTCACGGTGGATAGCCTTTTTCTCGTTTGCACTAAACTACCACTTTGGACAGGAAAACTCCCTTGGCTATCATCTTATTAACCTGGCCATCCATATTGGGTCTGCGATTAGCTGCTATGGGCTTGTTCTCTTAACATTCAGGACTCCCCGCCTGGCGGATCAGGCCAGCCCAGATATCAAATATAGCTTGGCTCTTCTAGGCGGCCTTATTTTTCTGAGCCATCCCGTTCAGACAGAGGCCGTAACCTATATCTGGCAAAGGGTGGAATCACTGGCTAGCTTCTTTTATCTGCTGTCTCTAGTTTTGTATGTCAAATCCCGGTTGAGGCAAGGACCTGGTCAACAACCTTATCTATTAAGTCCTTCGGTATACTACGTCGCTTCTTGTATCCTGGCCTATATGTCCGCCATGACTAAAGAGATTGCTGTCACCCTTCCGGCTACGATCATCCTGTATGAAATACTCTTTTTGGGTGAGGTCTCAACAAGCTTCAAACGGGTTATGTTAAGAGCCACACCTTTTTTTTGTCTTCTTATCTTTGTTCCGGTTCTGGCCATACAAAGTCCTGTCGTAACCAAAAACTTGTTGTATGAATCCCCTTCCACCTCTTCTTATATGCTTACCCAGACGCGCGTAATTGCTGCCTATTTACGGCTCTTGGTGTGGCCCCTCGAACAGAACATCGACTATGACTTCCCGTTGCTCGAGTCCATTCTCGCACCCGAAGTTTTGGGAAGCATCTTGTTGATATTTTCTAGCGTGGTACTAGGAATCCTTGTTTGGAAGACCTGTCCGCTGATTACTTTTGGAACGATATGGTTCTTCATCACCCTGTCTCCAACCTCGTCTATCATCCCCCTCCCTGACGTTATGTTTGAACACCGCCTCTATCTTCCCCTTGTTGGCTTTGTGTTTGTTTTGATCGGCATCATAACCGCCTTCAAAAGACACTGG
>JBFEUB010000092.1:0-13308 GCA_041547605.1 Desulfobacteria bacterium | reverse complement strand
CAGATATCCGGACTACGGCAAGCTTTCCGGGATAAATCTTGATAAGATCAGGCTCGGGGCCACGGTCGATCTGGATGAATACGTAAAAGAAAACCCAAGGGATTTTGCACTCTTAAAGCGAGCAAAGCTTTCTGAACTCAAACGCGGAATTTACACAAAAACCGAATGGGGTCAGGTAAGACCCAGCTGGCATATAGAGTCTTGTGCAATAGCTATGAAATACCTTGGGGAGGCATTTGACATGTACACCAGTAGCCGCGATTTGATCTTCCCTCACCATGAAAATGAGATAGCCGTCAGTGGCGCTTTGACCGGAAAACCCTTGGCACGGAACTGGATACATAGTGAACTTGTGCTGTCGGGAGGAAAGAAGGCAGATCGTGATGTTGCCATCCCTACTATCCATGACTTGTTGGAACGCGGATACACCGGCCGAGTGATTCGATACTGGCTCCTTTCCAATCATTATCGGAAACCCTTGAATCTAACCTATGAAGGATTGGACCAAGCCGGCCGAGCCATCCGCCGACTTGATGAATCCATTTTGGGCCTAAATAGTATAGAAGACGGACGTCCCTGTCCTGATTTAGACCAGCTCCTGTATGACTTGAAAACAGGCTTTACGGATGCCATGGACGATGACCTGAATGTATCATCTGCCACGGCGACGATTTTCCGGGTGGTCAGAAAAGTAAATGGTCTCATTATGAACAAGGATCTGGATAAGCCCGGAGCAAGGCGAATCATTGATGCCTTCAAGATAGTTGACTCGGTGCTAAACGTCTTTGATTTTGAAGAGCAGATAGCGGAACCCGAGATTGAAAAGCTCCTGCGTGAGCGCGAAGAGGCCAGGAGCAGGAGGGACTGGAAGCTGGCAGACCAGCTTAGAGAGCAACTTGTGGCCATGGGGGCGGAGATCAGAGACAAGAAGATTTCATGATATGAAATCCACAATCCGCAATCCGCGATCGGTAATGTTATCGGCTGTTTATTTTCCTTTTACCTTTATATCCCCCTCGTTGGTAGAGGCGACGTCGGTCTGTTTCGACCGGTTGGTGGTCTACCAGCCACCCTTCGGCAAGCCTCCTCAAGTCCTTCAGCCTTGGGTCGACACGGGCTTTTTAGAGCTACGCAGCCCTTTGGAAAAGTCTATCGACAAGAAGTCTGTGGAGGCAGCGCTCCGGAACTTGAGAAGCTGGGGCCGTTTCCACGAGCATGCAGACATGGCCTATCTTAAAATGGCGGGAAACGATATTTCACTCATTGATCCACACATAGCAAGAATCGTTTCTGATATCAGAGGCAAAGGCACCGAGTCCTCCAACACATCTAATCAGAGTGAATTCTCCCACCAGTTATTCCTTCATCTCGCCCAGGAGTTTGACCAGCACTCTTGGGAATTGAGAGAGGAGCTGAGACGTGTTAATCACCAATTCCAGGCCTTGCAAAGTGCCTTTCGCCAGGACCAAAACGGCCAGGCGCACGAGCCAATAAAACAAGAGCCCTTGACTGCTATAAAAGAAGATCGGGGAAGTTTTGTGATCAAAAAGCGGATGGCCGCCTGGAACCATGTCTTCCAGAATGATTTAGGCGTCATCGGTCCTCTCTTAACCGATTCTGATTCAGCGCTTGCCTACCTTCTGGACGAAGCCGAAGAAAAAGTCGAAGCCCTGAGGTTCAATGTTACGTGCTCCGAAGGCCCTTTGAACCAGGTTCCAAGGGACCGGCCCACCTGGGTGGATCACCTCCAAGAAATGTTCAATACGGTCCTTGCCGTGCCATGGAGCCGGACATTGCACGAAAAGATTGTGCGGGCTGGCCGTGAAATAGAGGCCATAATCCTGCACTGGAGTGAGGCCAACATGAGATCTCATGAGCAAAGCGTGTCATTCCGCTGGTATGTGGTGCCTGACCTAGCCCCGCACGCACTTTTGAATCAACGCTGTGGTGCGGAACGTGGCCATGATAAAAATCAGATAGCCAAAGCCAAGAATACCATAGTAGGGACGATTGAAGAGGGCCGACCGGTGGGATTGAATGCAAGCGAGAATTGAATCTTTCCCACAAAAAATCCGGAACGAGCATAAGAAGACTTGACGCTTTTGAAGAATTGGTGTAATAGCACTTAGCTTGGAATCAAGAACAAGATTGCTCAGGACATATAACCTGCTGAAAAAATATAGAAAGGAGGCCTCATCTTATGTTCACGCCAACCGTGGATAAGGACAAGTGTACCGGCTGTGGTGAATGTGTCGAAGTCTGTCCCGTGGAGGTTTTTGAACTGGAAGACGAAAAATCCGAACCCGTCAACGCGGAAGAGTGTTTGGGATGTGAAAGCTGCGTTGAGGTTTGTGAGTTCGAGGCAATCACCGTCGAAGAGACATAGTCCTATCATGATGGATGGTATCTGGTCCTTGGTTTCGCTCAAGACGAAATCAAGGACCAGTTTCCCACCTTTTATATTTCAGCATACAATATCTTGTCCCGCCCTGTCCTCAGCCACATCACGCTGTTTCCCCATCGGAGGCATGAAAATGGATGAAAAACCGATTGCCCGCTGCGAGGCCAATGGCGTTGATGCCTACGATTATCCTTTTTTCGTAAAACCCGCACAAGGCATGGAACCCGCTTATCTCTTCCTGGAAGACCATGTCTACAACTTTACCAGCGAGGAGATGAAAGAGATCATGACCCACCTCGTTCGTATCGAGGAGGAAAAGGATCTCCGGGCTCTAGGATACAAAAAAAGCAAAGACGGGATTTATGTGGTATCAAAATCCGAAGGACCGTTGTTGCAGGGAGGCGAATCATGATCAAAAAAATAGGTGTCGTTGGCGCTGGTCAGATGGGCGCGGGTATTGCCCAGGTGGCAGCCATGCATGCAATCTCTGTCATCATGAATGATATCTCCGAGACGTTTCTTGATCGCGGCATGCAGAGGATCGAAAAAAGCATTTCGAGTTTGTTGAAAAAAGGTCGCATCACGGAGGAGGAAAAGAACGCAACCCTGGACGGGATCGAAACGACTGTCGACCTCACTGCCTTTGAGTCTGCGGATTATGTGGTGGAAGCGGTCATTGAAGATGAAAGCTTGAAACTTGATGTCTTCAGGCAGCTGGATAAGATCTGCGAACCCGGGGTGGTCCTCGCGAGCAACACTTCTTCCATTCCGATCACAAGAATCGCTTCTGCTACCAAGCGACCTTCTAAAGTCATCGGTATGCATTTCATGAATCCCGTTCCTGTGATGAAATTGGTTGAAATCATCCGGGGGCTGTCCACATCTGATGAAACCTTTGAAACAACCAAGGAACTGGCAATCAAGCTCAAGAAAACGCCGGTTGCGGCTAATGATTCCCCCGGCTTCATATCCAATCGCATCCTTCTGCCGATGATCAATGAGGCCATTTTCGCCCTATACGAAGGAGCAGGAACAGCGGAAGCCATAGATTCGGTCATGAAACTGGGTATGAACCATCCGATGGGCCCCTTGGAACTAGCGGACTTGATTGGTTTGGATACCTGCCTGTCAATCTTGGAAGTCCTACACGAAGGCTTCGGCGATCCCAAATACCGGCCGTGTCCACTCCTCAAAAGATATGTGGATGCTGGATATTTAGGCCGCAAAACCGGCCGCGGATTTTACCGATATTGACCTATGCTTTTCCCTGAAATGGCCTTGGTTCGGCAGAAACTCCACGCCGAAAAGCTTGAAGATATCCCTGCATCTGTGGACAAGGCTTTACAGGGCCTTCAGCTTGCTTCAATTGTAAAGCGCGGCGAGTCCGTTGCTGTGGCGGTCGGAAGCCGAGGCATCAGCCACATTTCTCTCATTGTTTCTGAATGCCTGAAGTCGCTCAAGGAAGTGGGTCTGGAGCCCTTTATTGTCCCTGCTATGGGGAGTCACGGGGGAAACACATCCGAGGGTGAACGCTCGGTCTTGGCCAGGCTTGGCATTACTGAATCATTCCTCGATACGCCTATAGTTGCGGCTGCGGATGTCGTCGAAATCGGAACATTGGACATTGGCATACCGATGCTCATGGACAGACGCGCAGCGGAAGCCGACCACATTGTGGTCATAAATCGGGTAAAGCCCCATACAAAATTCCGGGGGCTGATTGAAAGCGGCCTGACCAAGATGCTCACCATCGGGCTCGGCAAAGGGCAAGGGGCAGCTCTATACCACCGGGCTGCCGTGCAGCACACTTTTGTCATATTACAAGACGCCGCCCAGAACATCTTAGGAAACCGCTCCGTCCTCTTTGGGCTTGCCATACTTGAAGACGGTTACAGGAATGTCTCTCGAGTCCGTGCCGTAAGGTCTGAGAGCTGGCTTGAATCAGAACGTGCCCTGCTCGAAGAGGCACGCATCATGATGCCAAGCATCCCGTTTGACCCGATCGACGTTCTCATTATAGACGAAATCGGCAAAGAAATCAGCGGCATTGGCATGGATTCGAATGTGACCGGGAGGCACAGGGATATCGTAGGCAACTTTTTCAATGCCCCCCACCCGAGAAGGATCTTCGTGAGAGATCTAAGTTCTGAATCGGACGGCAATGCAAATGGCATTGGACTGGCAGACGTGACCACCCGACGTCTCGTGGATGCCCTTGACCTTGAAAAGACTTATACGAATGCGCTGACGGCCATCTCCCCGGAAAAGGCGGCTATTCCCATGTATTTTGAGTCGGACCGTGAATGCATCGAAGCGTGCCTCAATACCATCGGGATGGTGAGGCCCGAGGAGGCGCGCATCACTCGAATCAAGAACACTGCAACGCTCGAAACGCTCTGGGTATCACGGGCACTTGAAAGCGACGTCACCTCCAATCCCAACTTGAAGATTTTAGGGGAATGGCAACCGATGGCCTTTGATAAAAAAGACAATCTGGTAGGTCAGTTGTGACGGGGCACCATACTTTTTGATACTCGACGGAGGCAGGCCTATGGCGTAAGGCAAAGGGTGAAGAACGCGCCGATCCCTACAGGTGACCCTTTCATTTTGGGTGTCATTCAAATCACCTCCTTTAATGTTTTGTCTGACGGTAACACCCATTACCTTAGCCTCCTTTCTGTTCTGGTTTTGTCCGATTCCTTGACTTTGTCACGCGTTATGCTTACTTTGACATACAAGACAGTTAGCAGTTATCCTAATTACTGCCCCGTAATCCCTGGGGGCTGCGACTTGGCCCATAAGGTGAACCTTCCTTTACCTCCAAATGCTATGTCTTCCAGTTTCCAGGGACGTTCTTTCGGCGGTGCAAATAGTCTGACTCCACGCAGCGAGGTTTTAACAGTGGCACTGGGATTTATCCTTTCGTTGTGGAAAAGCCTGAATGCGGATAATTTCTTGATGTGGATTGCGTTCACAATGATTGCTCTATTCTTAGTTATCCTTATCTTCATCGTTCTCTATAAGACTTCATAGGAATAGTTGTCTTGCCCCCCATTACGCCCTTTCTTACCAACAAAACGGCCTCTGCGGGGCCCGCGTCCGTCACCCCTGCCTAGGTGGGCCAGAATCACCCCCTTTCTGTTCTTGGGTTTTCTTCTCCAAAATACAGTCTTGGGTATTGTAAAATACAGTGTTCACCCCATTGCTATTGACCACCGCATGTTTTAATTTTGCTACAGAATCAGGGGAAGCCCCCACCAGATAAGAGAGAAATCACAAGCAACACGCATTTCCCCTGACCCTAAAACCTCTGTATTTACAACTTAGAAAAGGCACCTGCCAATGTCAGTATTCGAAAACATGATTAGCTTTCTTTTTCAACATGATGCGATTGAAATGCTGGTCAGTGGTTTTCTGGTTTTGATTCTTTATTTGTTTGCGTCAGAGTTCTTCATGAATCGCAATCAGAGAAGACAAAAACGACCCTGATCCCGTATTTCCCTTACCAAACATAAGGCCACTATAAGGCCCCTTTCTACCCCTGCTCCAGCCCGGACAACCTGAGAGGAACTCCCTGTGGCCTATCCTTTTTTGTTCACTACACTCTCAGAGAATCCTTTCCTGTCCATTAAAACGGCTTCTACGGGGCCCGTTTTCGATTAAAACCGTTCCCCCTATACTCAGGTGTTATAAGGTTTCGAGATTTTTCGCCGCACGGCCAAAATAAAAAACCCGTGTTGTGTCAAGGCTCCAGCATCCTGCCTGAAAATGTCATATCCTTTCATGAAATAATATAGATTTTTATAACGTAGTTTGACCGTAAAAAAGGGGTTGTTTCTGAAATAACTTGTGATAAGAAGAAAAGCTGATCTATAATTAGTCAACCCCAACCAGGGACGCCATGAACTGAATTCAAGACCCCATTTGTGATAACGAGAGGTGGGGTTTTCTTGTTTTGGAAGGGTAACACTATGAACCACAGGGAGCTATTAGTTTATGGGATAACACTGATTGCAGGTGCGATCCTGATAGCCATTCCGTTCCTTGATTGGGGCACCACGCACTGAAACTAAGACCCGGCTTCTCTTAGTAAGAGTGGGGTTTTGTGGTTTTTGACTTCAGGAAAGGAGACCAATGATGAGACCTGCAGCTTACACGACCCTTTTACTGAGCGTTACCTTGATATTCGTTACTTCCTTTGGTGTTATGGCGCAAGAAAGGCCAGGCTATATAACAATCAAAGCCGGCATCTATACGCCCACCGATGACCTCGATGATGCTGACTTTGATACGGGCTTGCAGGGAGAGCTTGTATTTGGAGGTCGCTTAAGTCCAAATTTCGCCCTGGAAGGCGGGGTTGGATATTTTCAGACTGATACGTCTTTTAGCGGCTTTGACACCGTGCTTGGCTTTTGGAGTGAAGACGATGAGGTTACGGTTGTACCCCTCACCTTAACTGCCAAGGCACTGATCCCTTCGGATAGTGCTGAATTCTACCTGAGAGGAGGCATTGGAATCTATCTTGCAAATTTTGATGGCGATTTTGACAGTACTGTTATCAGGCTTTCTTTTTAAGACGATGACACACTGTTTGGAGGTCACCTCTTAGTCGGAGCAAATTTCAATCTAAGTGACGTGACGTTTGTAGGCTTTTAAGGGACATACATATTCACAGAAGAGGGTAATGCTGAGGACACTGTGCTGGGCATTCCAATAGTATTAGAAGCTGACCTGAATGGATATGCCATAACAGGGCATCTGGGGTTCAGGTTCTGATACTATTATGGGCCTGCCCCGTTTTTTGTAATGAGAGGTGGAGCTTTGATATGATTTTGATATTATAAGAGTTCCAAGATTTATGATAATGAGAGGAACCTTATAATGTTTTACCCTGAGAAGGAAACACCACATTTTGTGTCCAGTGAGTATCTTGCTGCAAACCCATCTCTTCATCGAATATTGCTTCTTATGGAGGGAACCTGAAACTCAAGGTGAAATATGAAGGAGTTGCTGGCCGACAAGCAGTACGTCTATCACTTGGGTACATATGCCATTTGGACAGATAAGGATGGAAACATTGAATATGCTACGTCTTTGTTACCTTGGAGGAGTCGAAATTTGTTATTGCTGAGGGGACAAGCCTGGAAGTTTGGAGATGTGCTGGGCTTAGGAAGAGAAGAGGAGGAACGGGAGACAACTGATAGTATGGAGGAGATTCAAACGGAACTTGAAAGGCATCCGAGGTGGGAGAAAACTAAATACTATTGCTTGGTCCATGATTATGTAATGTTGGGACTTATTTATTACTGTGAATCCTCAGAACCTGTCGACGAGGAGGGAGAAGACTATCGAACTGCACAGGACATCTTAAGACATTATGGGATCAAGCGCAAAGTGCGATCCATATCGTGATATCGTGAGTCAGGCTCTCTCTTGCTGACAAGCACCATATCAAGAAACTCCAATATAACCGACAAACATGGCGTTGTGTTTCGTCCGCTCACGATACAAAATACCGCTTACGCTGAGACCGCTGTTTATTTGGAGGAGACTAATTGAGGTTCCCATATGGTTTTGTTATCTTGACATTTCCAAAATTGCAGATACTGGGAGAGACTGTCGAAAAAGTCAAAAGAGAGCATTTTAGCTGTCCTCGCCTATGGCAAAATCAGCCACTTACTAACTGCGAAAAGCCTCAGAATCATGGCTTTGACGGTTTTTCGACAGTCTCGGAAGCTATCATAAAGACAGCTCAAAGCAGGGAAAGCTATGGCGATTGAAAGACAAACAGTAGACATTTTTGATCTTGTTACCTCTGTAGCAAGAGTTGTCGATATGATGAGTCCAGCCGTGGGGAACCATCATATGCGGGTTGCCTATTTGACTTATCGCATTGGAGAAAAAATTGGCATTCCGGTTGAGGAAATATATGAACTTGCAATGGCTGGAGCTTTACACGATATTGGAGCATTTTCGTTACAAGAGAGGCTTGACCTTCTGGAGTTCGAGGATTCGAAGCCTGGAGAGCACTCCATGGCCGGTTATTTACTGCTTAAGGACTTTGAGCCGTTTGCATCTATTTCGAAGTTGATAAGATTTCATCATACGCCTTGGAACGACGGAACAGGTGCCGTTGAGCAGGGTGAACCTGTGCTCCCTGGTAGTCATATAATACATCTGGCAGATCGTGTGACTGTTAAGATCGGTGAAGACGAAGCGGTTTTGGGCCAGGTGCCGGGTATTTGTGACGCAATTACGAAATCCAAAAATGATGTTTTCGTTCCAGAGTTAGTGGATGCAGTACTGACACTATCAGAACTAGATCATATCTGGCTGGAAGTGACGTCTGATTCTATCGAATCAATATTACGAAAAAGTGTTGCGTTTCGGGCTAATGAGCTTGACATAGACGCCTTGCTTGATTTTTCCAGGCTGATCTGCCGTCTGGTAGATTTCAAAAGCGAGTATACCGCGACGCATTCAAGTGGGGTGGCTGCTACCGCAGTTGCCATGTCTGAATTAGTGGGGTTTTCAAGAGAAGAGAAAAAGTTCATGGAGATAGCTGCTTATTTTCACGACCTTGGAAAAATGGCCATACCTGCAGAAATCCTTGAGAAACCAGGTAAACTTTCAGATGAAGAGTGGGGTATAATGCGTTCCCATGTAAACTATACTCACGAGATTCTCGAACCAATTGACATTTTTGGAGTGATAAGTTCCTGGAGTGCCCTGCACCAGGAACGGCTAGATGGAACCGGCTATCCGTTTGGGTATAAAGCTAAACAACTGCCTTTAGGGTCCAGAATCATGGGAGTTGCAGACGTTTTTGCTGCTTTGACAGAAAACCGACCGTATCGGGAGGGAATGGACAATTCAGGGGCAATGAAGGTCCTTCAATCAATGGCAAATCATGGCAAGCTCGATAAGAGTTTGGTCAATATTGCCCTAAAGAATTTTGATGAAATGAATGAAATCCGCGAGTCAGCCCAAGAAGGAGCACGCCAACAATATGCTGAGTTTCGGTCTTTGCTGGTTAAGTAAGCTATTTGAGGCATTGGCAAAACCTCTTGTGTGTCGAAAGTACTGCACATTGGGGGCCCCTTATTTATAACGGAACTAACAATTTCTGCTATTAGTCTCGAATCAGCAAAGATTCAAGATAATGCCATATAAAGTCTGAAAATCAGAAGACCAAAAACTTACTGTATCCAACTCATATCTCTATGTTTGGCCTCAGAATGAGTCGCCTCGCAAAGTCGACGGCTGACGATTCCAGCCTGAATTTTCGGCGAAACAACCTTCCTTTACCAGAATTTCCGCCACCGTTTGACGAAACTTATCATATGAGTTAGAAACCTTTGATAGATACGCCCCGAATGTGGGCATCAATAATGGAAAG
Organism: Desulfobacteria bacterium; assembly: GCA_041547605.1. Classification (GTDB taxonomy): domain Bacteria; phylum Desulfobacterota; class Desulfobacteria; order Desulfobacterales. The sequence goes on along the minus strand of JBFEUB010000092.1, from coordinate 3,508 downwards.
CACCGTCTAATTTTCGATCCCCCAATACATCCCCACCATATTGTGTCTAACGAATAAGCAGCTCTATTTTTTGCTTTAGCAAGTCATAGTAAATACCCTGCACACTTTTGTACTTCTTTTCGTGAAAATTCGCATTTCGGCCCATCGAGTCCTGATTTTCATATGATATGAGCTTTGATGAGGGAAAGTGTACACACTAGCTTTCTGCCTTTGCCGTTTAGGCCTCAACCTTAATAATGTTGGTTTTGGAGACAGCTGAACTTGAAACTTTGCCTACATAGCTCCTTGCTTCTTGAAGCAGTATATTTGGTCATTCCGTCGTCAGTCTTCATAGAACATATTGTTCGGATTGAGGTAATAGAATGAAAGAACTGAAGATTACTGACACCGCCAGCCGGAAAAAATATGCCATCTGCCAGGGCTACACCTTGATCACTCCCTAGGGTGATCTCCTTACAAAAACCCCTCACATTTACTTACGCGATTCCGCCTATATATGAATGAGTGGCTGTGCCCATTTACTTCTTTATTACCATCGAGTTAGCATACGAAAGTGTCATAATGTGACCATATTCTTGGGCTGACGAATATCTCCTTGAGTGAAACTTAACTTCCATCCGGATTGTTGAAACAGGGTTGAAAGGGGGTGAAGTTCTAAGCATCGTTGGGTACTGAAAAAACCAGGAGAATGTCCCAATACAATACCTGCAAGGAGTGACAATAACTACATCCGAAATTGGGAAAAGACGTGGCTTACCCCTCTTTTGAGTCGTTGTTCTGCTTCTAATTTTTCTAAGGGACCCAGTACCGTCCTGCGGTTTTGAAATTGAAATCGACTTAGCACCAAACACGGCCAAATATCCAAAGCCAAGGCAATGTCGTTACACTGCACATCAGTATCGCATATGGTGATGTAGATCACGAAAAAGTATTCTTGAAGGACATTCAGACTAGCAGCGGGGAGGCCTGCTGGTACTTCGTTGCGTAATTCTTGATTAGTGAAGTCAAGGCTCTCGCTAATATTGGAGACTTAGATCTTCCTGATGACAATGTAGGTACCCTCCTGAGCTACACTACAGAGGGGGTGGAATTCATTGGATCCCAAACAATAACGCTTATAGACGTTATGCCCGCTGGCGCAGGGGGGAAATAGAGTCATCGTTATTCACTTTCCCGCGGATTGAATCATGATGGGTTGTCAGACCATTTAGTCAAAACAACGACCAACCTGGTCGAAAGGAGGAAAACAAAATGGCAAGGAAAATAGGGACATTGACAATAGTAGTTATACTGGCGACACTTATGACGGGCTCGATGGTCTGGGCCGAATGTAACTGTGTTTGTGACACAGACCCTGAGCAGTGCCAGTCCCGAGTTTCCACCCGGGTTCAAGCAGGCAAAATGAAAATGTTGGACAGGTGGCTGAGGGTGTATCTTTACGAAAAGGATCCGGCAACGTGGGACATTGTCGGAAGAGGGGGAGCCTGGGGATTCTTGGATTATAGGCCTCAGGGGACGTTGTTCAAGTTCCTATTTGTGGGTAAGAAACTGGAACCTTTTACCAAGTATACGCTTATTTATTATCCCGATCCGTGGCCTGGAAATGGTCTGATTTGCTTGGGTTCTGGTACGGCTGACGAATATGGGAAAGTGAAGATAGTCGGAAAAGGAGACCCGGCAAACCCCTTCTATGTGGAACCGATAAGCACTGGAAACTTGCCCGCAGATTACGATGCCAACGCCGAGCAAGGCGCCAAGATCTGGCTTGTTCTTTCGAGTGACGTAGACTGCGTCACTCAACAAATGACAGGATGGACTCCAATAGAATACCTCTTTGAAAACAGTCTCATTACCTTTGTTGATACGGACGGCTAATAGCTAGGCTACTGCAGACGATCGATGTATAGCAGGCCAGGGGTTGCGTTAGAAGTGACCTCTGGCCTTATTTCTTCGGCGCAAACCAAGTTGAAGGATCGAAAAAGACTGCTTTAGCTCGTGAGGCCATGAATTGGAGATAATAAGAAAAGGTCTTAGAATCTTCCAAATTCACGATTAGCCGATTTATCACAACTCGGGCCAGATTCACGATACTGCCATACAAGGTGTCATAATTAGACGCCGAAGGACTTACCGTTTGCAGCTGCTATTTTGAAATGGGCGTTTAAAGTGCGTTGCCCACCGAGCCGTAACCAATAATTCCGACCCGAAATACTGCGGATCCTTATCCAATGATCGCCTTCTACCAGGTTGGCGCCGGAGATTGGTGCAAGGCTTGGAGTTACAGGCTGAATGCGGTTACATCACGGATAATTGAAGAGGGTTTCCGAACCGGTCGCCACATGAACTGCAACAGCGAGCGCATGTCCCGTCTCGACTTTTCGGGACTGCAGGGAGCTTCAATCCGCTGAGGCCAACATTTTGCTAAAGCTTTCATTGTTCTCGCCGATAATAGAATAAGAGTCTTATCATGATCAGCTCTTACCCCCTAAAAACGTCTGAAAAAGGAAAACTGCGCGAAAGCGTGGGACGCAAAGCTACTGGCCCAAGTCCAAAAGCTCAAAGGATACGGTCGCAGGGCTACCGGGCGAATGCAGCATCTTCTGGAGGCTGTGTTCTGCACGGCCAAGTAAATTTGGAGTTGCTGTCCAGCCACTTTTCTATCCTCTCACAGCACTTTTAGGTTTTTATTTCCCCATTTCTCTCTCTTTGGTACGCGCCACTGGTGCCCCACTTGCAGGTCACCCAAGGGAACCAATTTCGCTGGCAAGAAATTCTGAAGGGGGAGAGGGAAACATTACGACCCCTGGTGGTTGCTTATGGAGAGGCGCAGCAGCAAGACTGGCGAAAATATATCGATCCGCGCTACCGGAACGCACCTTATCCCGGTTTTGTTAACAGGAGGAAAGGGAGTGATGGGCGCAAGCTATCAGGCAGGGCCTCCTTAGGCATCCCACTCGAAAATTAATCATGTTGATCGGAGTGGTGGTCACCGTTGACCTGATTTATGTCTTCCTTATTGCGAATTGCGTTCTACCTAAAAAGTGCCTTTATAAAACAGCCCGAAAGAAAACGATCACTTTCAGTTATCATCAGGATCAGCGAGAGAATCATCCGGCGGCAAACCGTGTATGAGATGGATAGAAAACTCAAAAAAGAAATAGAAAGACTACTTACAAACTGCCCCGAAGGGTGCAAGTGTCGCCAGCAGGGCGTTGAGGATCTGTGTTACGTAAGAGATGTCGGGCTGGAAACATTCGCACGGTGCTTGGAAGAAAACTCCTTGGACTGCTTCCACCGGATCATCTTTGGACGGGCCAATTATTGTTCATGTCCGCCCCGTGTGTCTATAGCTAAGCAATTTGAGATATAGACTGATTGTCAAAAATATGTTCCGTTTGCTCGCAAGTCGTTGATGATTGACAATATTATTTGGCGAACGACATTGTGCAATTTTGGAGAAGATTTTTGAATGTGACTGGCGTTTAAAATTGCAAGCTGTCTGAGGGCT
>JBFEUB010000091.1:0-13338 GCA_041547605.1 Desulfobacteria bacterium | reverse complement strand
CGCGGGATTGGGTGGTCACACTTCCCGTGAAGGCGAGGAACCGACTCTCCCCCCTGGACTGACGACTGAGGGAGCATCTTCAGCCGAACCAGCCCTGCCCCCCGGATTGATCCCAGGAAGCAAGCCGGCACAAGAACCAACCCTACCCGAGGGCGTGGGCAAAGAAGTCACGGGACAACAGGAGCCAGAAGGAGAAAGGCCGATTCCTGATCGTCTTTTCGATCTTTCCGGGTTTTGGGAGGCACGGGCTGGATTCCGCATGCAAGAAGACCCTCACGAAAATGACACCTCGCTTGGAGAGACGCGTTTACAGCTTCAGGGAGAAACATACTCAGAAAAGACATCGGCTACCCTAACGGCCGACTTCCTGTTTGATCCAGTATTGGATCGTCACAGTGTCCGCCTGGAAGAAGGAGAGGGGTTTCTGGATCTTAGAGAAGCGAACTTCGTCATCACACCGGCCAGTCTTGCAGACGTCAAGGTCGGGCGGCAAATCCTCACCTGGGGCACCGGCGACCTCATCTTTATCAACGACCTTTTTCCCAAAGACTGGAACGCTTTCTTTATTGGCCGCGATGAGGAGTATCTCAAGGCCCCGTCTGATGCGGTGAAGGCCTCTTTTTTCACTGGCATGGCCAACCTAAACATGATCTATTCCCCGCGTTTCGACGCAGACCGTTTCATCGACGGCAGGCGTGTGTCTTATTACAACAATGCCCTGGGGGCGTTGGCCGGCAGAGATACAGTCGTAAGGGTCAACAAACCCGATGATTGGTTTGAGGATGATGAGATTGCCGTGCGCATCTACCGGAACATAAGAGGGTACGAGCTGGCCGCCTATGGATACCAGGGGTTCTGGAAGAGTCCCGCCGGAACCGACCCTTCTTCAGGAAAAGCCACCTTTCCGAACCTGGGGGTGTATGGGGCAAGCACGCGAGGAAGCATGTTCAGGGGAATCGGATACGCGGAATTCGGGTATTATGACTCACAAGATGACCGAGGTGGCGATGAACCGTCGGTCCGAAACAGCGAGTTCCGGTTCCTTGTCGGTTATGAACAGGAAGTGGCCAGAGAGTTCATCGTCGGGGTCCAGTACTACCTCGAACACATGATGGATCATGATGACTACCGCCGCACATTGCCTGCCGGTATTCCGAGAGCTGATGAAGATCGCCACGTCTTCACGGTCCGCCTGACCAAGCTCCTCATGAATCAGAATCTGACGCTATCACTCTTCAGCTTTTACTCGCCCTCAGATAGAGATGCATACCTGCGCCCGAAGATCCAATACAAGATCGACGACCACTGGTCTGCAGAGGTGGGAGGCAACGTATTCGTTGGAAAGGACAACCAAACCTTCTTTGGCCAGTTTGAGAAAAATACGAATGGACATGGTGGGGTGAGATATAGCTTTTAGTAAACCGCTCATCACCGATATCGCAAGGCAGTCATTTAAAAAGCGCCCGGGGAGAAAGCAACCCGTGAAGGGTTATCACTCGACGGGCTGTTGCCCAAACGGTTCTCTTCAATATGTTGATAGTGTTGCGCAGCCTTGTTATCGCTAGGAGGGATATCTTTTTTGAGGTCAGGTCACTGATATGGCCCGACAGGTCCCTCAACGGCACCATATTCGACATACGCTCCTGAAGCATTTACAACAGGCTTCTTAGCTTGTATGCAACGTTTGCGTGCCTGGTTCGTGACGTTCGATACCATTTGCCACTGACGAGCAGGATAAGGATTGACCCGCCTCAAAAAAGATGTCCCCCTGGCGGTTCCCTGAATGTTGTCTGGAGAGCTATTTAGGCAACAGCCCGTTGAATCGTGATGATATGTTATAATAAGATGTTCGCACCCCTGAGTGAAGCCTGTGACGTGTATGCCGGGGGTTTTCATCCAAAACAGGGGAATGTCGTTGAATGAAGGCCCACAGCCATTTCAAGCCACAACATAAGCCAGGGCATTATGGTCGCGTATTGAACAGGGCATTTCTCACTTTTTGGCGTTACTTCAACCCGTTGAAAAGGGTGTGAATCTTGCGTTATAATAGAGCTCGGCGGCGTCTGAACGTTCGAGAGCTAACGTAGGAAGTTTTGGCAAAACACCGACGATGTGGAGAATGAACATGAGCGAGATCAAGATTGAACGAAATCCCGGCCGGGATCGCCTAAAAAAGATGGGGGTGTCAGACTGGCCAATTTGGACGAAAGAGGTGTCCGAATTTCCTTGGACTTATGACGAGCAGGAAACCTGCTATTTTCTGGAGGGTGATGTTGTTGTGACACCTGATGGCGGACAACCCGTGAAAATGGGCAAAGGCGACCTCGTCACTTTTCCTGCCGGCATGTCATGTTCCTGGAAAATAGATAAAGATGTGAAAAAACATTATCAGTTCGGGTAAAGATGGTGGAAGACAAACGGGGTGCAAACGTGTACATCGTGTTTCGATTCGCTGCAGGCATTTTGATTCTATATCTTGCTTACTGTGGCCTCCTGTTCCTGTTCCAGCGACAGATCCTGTTTCCACGCTATCAGATTGAGACCCCTTCTGAAGTGGGGGGGAACATTCCAGGCCTGGAGAAAATGTGGCTGCTCACAAGTTTCGGAAGGGTCGAGGCATGGTTTCTCCCGCCCGCTCCGGATCAGGAGACAGTTGCTTCACCGGCGGTTATCTTTGCCCACGGCAATGCAGAGCTGATTGACTTCTGGCCTCAAGAACTTGAGCACTTTACATCTCTTGGAATTGGGCTATTGCTTGTCGAATATCCGGGCTATGGGCGTTCGGACGGAACGCCGTCACAAAAAAGCGTTACTGAGGCGTTGTTGGCAGCCTATGACACACTCGTTGCCCGGAAGGGCGTGGACGCATCCCGAATCGTGCTGTTCGGGCGTTCCCTGGGAGGCGGGGCTGTCTGTGCCCTCGGTGCAAAACGACCTGCTGCCGCGATCATTCTCATGTCCGCTTTTACCAGCGTGAAATCGCTTGCATCCAAATTTCTTGCCCCGGGCTTTCTTGTCAAAGACCCGTTCGATAGTCTTGAAACCATCAAATCTTATGCCGGTCCGGTGCTTGTCATCCACGGAAGGAATGACGATCTCATTCCGTATAAACATGGCCTTTCTCTGTACCGTGCTGCCCGGCGAGGCGAGATGATCACGTACGACTGCCACCACAACGATTGCCCTCCCAGTTGGTGGACATTCTGGCAGGATGTGGAGTCGTTTCTTCACAATTCGGGAATCGTTGGAGATAAAGAAGAAATATGAAGAGCTTTTGGTTTCTGATGACTTTTTGGTTCCCGGCTTTTTGGGTTGCCTGCGAAAAGAACAGCATGGACGTGGAGACACAAGCTCGTTCACGAAACGATGCACCAGCTGTGGAACGCAGAGGCGAATACATACCCGAGAAAGTCACAAAAACCGATGAGGAATGGCAAGGGTTGCTCACACCACAGCAGTACGTCATTACCCGGAAAAAAGGGACGGAACGACCCTTCTCGGGCAAGTATTTCAATTTTAAGAGAGAAGGCACCTACCAATGTGTCTGTTGTGCCAATGACTTGTTCAGCTCAGAGACAAAGTATGACTCTGGAACAGGTTGGCCGAGTTTCTGGACGCCGATTTCAGAGCGAAGCATTAGCACGGCCGAAGATCATAGCCTATTCAAGAAGAGAACAGAAGTGTTGTGTAACAGGTGTGATGCCCATCTTGGACATGTCTTTAATGACGGTCCACCCCCGACCGGACTTCGCTACTGCATCAATTCAGGCGCGATGCAGTTCATTGAAAAAGAATAACCGGGGTCAAGAAAAAGGGAGATCACCTTACGCCCTTATTTAGAGCGGTCCTGTTGAAGGAACCTGACGGTATACTCTCGGAAGTCTACTGAGGAAATGAGTAGAGCTGGTTTCAAAACCCTTTAACGAGTCCATTTTGACCATTTCGGCTAAAAGTCCTTAGCGAGGCGAAGCGCAAAAATTGGAACTGTTTGAAGGCGTTAGCCGAGTTTTTCAATTTTAGCGGAGCGAGTTTAGGACTCTCCAAAATGGTCAAACAAGCGAGGAAAAGGGTCTTGAAACCACTTCTAATCAATGTACACGCAAAAGGTAAACTCCCTTTATGTTATACGGGTAAAGCATCTTTCTCCCTGGGAGCCAATGGCTCCATGTTTGAGGCTGTCGAAATGGACCCGATACGATTCCGATTCAGAGTCTTTCTCATAGCCCTTTTGGGAGTCATGGTGTTGGGTACCCTCGGCTTCATGGTCATTGAGGGTGTATCCGTGTCTGATGCCTTTTACTTCAGCATCGTTACTATTGCGACCGTAGGATACGGCGATATCCACCCTGCTACAGAAGAGGGCAAATTGTTTGCCGTCGTTCTGATCCTGATGGGGGTAGGAACTTTCCTGGGGGTCGTAGCCAATGCAACCGAGATGATGCTCAACAGAAGGGAAAAACTGGTTAGGCTTGAAAAGCTGAATATGGTTATAGGCGTGTTTTTCAGCGAGGTTGGAACAAAACTCATAGCATTCTTTTCCGAACTTGACCCGAACCTGCCTGAGATTAGAAAAAGCCTGGTTGTCAACGCCCATTGGACTGAACAAGATTTCTCCCGTGCTGGCAAAGATCTTAGGCATTACGATCATGGCGTTGAGATTCAGAAGGCCGATTTAGAGGACCTGCGCAGGCTCCTGTCAGAGAAACGGGATTTTCTGATGGGGTTACTGGAAAACCCGGTTTTACTGGAACATGAGTCTTTTACAGAACTGCTTCGCGCGGTTTTTCATCTTGCCGAAGAATTAGCCTACAGGGAAGATGTGAGGCGGTTGCCGAATACTGACAAGGGACACCTTGCGAATGATATGAAAAGAGCCTATAGCTTACTGGTCGATCAATGGCTCGATTATATGAAATATTTGAAAGACAATTATCCGTATCTCTTCTCACTCGCAATGAGGACAAACCCATTTGATAAGAAAGCCTCCCCCGTCGTAACATGACTAAACTGAGAACCAAGGTTTATCTGTAAATGTCAGGGAAGAAGAGCAAAGTTCACAGATGATACAAGCAATAAGACGTATTGGCACGTTAACCATGTCTTGGGGTTTGTTTGGGGGCAGTCGGTCAATGGGTCAGTCAAGCTGATGTTCTCACCCAACCTGCAGGAATATGCTGTCTGTAAGAAGGAGGCACGCAATGAAATTTCCCCACCTCTTTGAACCGGGCACGATAGGCGGATGCCAGATTAATAACCGAATCATCATGGCCCTTTTCCCCACCAAATATGCCACCGAAAGTAAGGTTAACTCGAGAATGATAGAGTTTTATCGTTCCAGGGCAAAAGGCGGGGTGGGCTTGATTGTCATGGACTGCCCGTGCCTCGACTTTCCAAGAGCTTATAAGGGCCCTCAGGAACTTCGTTTTGACAATGAGGAATATGCCCAGGGCATATCGGTCCTCCTTGACGTGATTCACGAAGAGGGATCGAAGGCCTTTATGCAGCTCAATTATCCCAAAGAAAGAGTCTTTGACAAAGAGGTCCCCGGTGCCAAGAAAAAGGGGGACATGTGGACAGTTTCTCTGGCCAATGCCATGTCTGTAGCGGAAGCCGCGGAGATATTGGAAATCATGGCAAACGGGGCCAAGCAGGCTAAAGAAATCGGTTACGACGGCGTGGAGATCCAGGCCAGCTATGGCGATCTAATTGCTCAACTCCTTTCTCCGCTTCTCAATAAGCGCAATGACCGGATGGGTGGAACCTTGGAGAATCGGGCAGCCTTTCTGACCGAGCTGGTTGGTAAGGTGAAAGAATATGCGGGGCGAGATTTTCCCGTCATGGTCAAGCTGGTGTGCAGTGAGTTTGTCTCCGGTGGACTCGTTATAGACGATGCCAAGGAAATAGCCGGGCTCGTGGAGGAGGCCGGGGCTGACGCCATTGTGGCCAACGCAGGTAATAAAACCACGAAATTCGTAACGATCCCCCCTCTGGAGAGTCCTCCCGGGCCATTGGTTGATTTGGCGGCTCAGATCAAGAGCTCGGTTAAGATTCCTGTAGTCGCCATAGGCAAGATAAATGCGCCGAATATGGCCGATGATATCATTGCACAGAACAAGGCCGATTTTGTGGCCATGGCCCGAGCCCTGGTGGCCGACCCTGATTTTCCGCGAAAGGCTGAATCCGGCATGGAAGAGGACATCCGGGGATGCGTCTATTGTTTGGAAGATTGTGCTGAAAAGGGATATCCGACGATTGGCAGGTGCTGCACCGTTAATCCATTTTGCGGCCTCGAGTTCTGCTGGACAATTTCAGCTGCCCCCAACAAAAAGAGAGTCCTTGTAGTGGGTGGTGGACCGGCCGGCATGCAGGCAGCCATAATCTGCAGCCAAAGGGGACATGACGTAGAATTATGGGAACGGGAAGCTCAACTCGGCGGCCAAGCCCAGCTGGCCAGCATGGCCCCCTTTAAAGGAGAAATGGCCGAGGCCCTGCGTTATCTGAAACATTGTCTTGGGAAAAGCAACGTGCGGGTTCGTCTTGGCAAACAGGCAGAGATGCCCGATATTCTTGATTTTGCCCCCGACGTCGTTATTGTTGCCACGGGTTCACGCCCAAGGCTCCTGAACATCCCTGGTATCGACTCCGATATGGTCACCGACGTCAGGAAAGTGTATAAGCAGCAGTCAGCCCCCGGCAACAAAATAGTTATTATCGGTGGAGGCGATACTGGTTGCGAGACAGCCGATTTGCTTGCCGCTCCTGGTAGAGAGGTGACCATAGTTGAGATACTGCCCCAAATTCTGTGCAGAATGAAAAAAATCCCGAGGCAGCGTCTACTATCCAGGCTTTCTGATAAGGGAGTAAAGATCTTAACAGAAATTAAACCAACCTCTATTGATGAGAATTTCGTGCATCTTAAGAAAAAAGACGGTCAGGAGGTTGTGCTGGAAGCTGATCAGATCATCTTCTCTATCTGCCCTGAACCGGAAAACCGTCTTTTAAGTGCCTTAGAGGGCAAGGTTAAGCAAGTCGTCGGTTCGGGCGATGCTGTCTGTCCTGGAAATCTGGGATCAGCCCTGAGGAGCGGCACCGAGGTAGGGCTGAAGATCTGAAAGGAACACTTCCTTGATCGATATGTGCATATGTGCGGGTAGGGTTTGAAGCTCCGTGCAGCAAGCTGCAGGCAATCTTCGACCGTAATGAGGGGTACCATTTTTAGATTCGCTCGCTAACCCTTCAGTCCCGATGAATCGGGACACGAATTGTACTCGCTGTTGCAGTTCAATCGTCATCTGCTCTTATCGGAGCGTTATTCTCACAACCGCCGTAGTCATTCCTTCCATGAATCACCTTCCAGCAACGTACCCTGTGACTTTCGCTTGCGTCGTAGAACTTGATTTCTTCTTTTCGGCATCGGTCTTCGACAAGTGGACATCTCCCTTGGAATCTGCACCCGGGAAGCGGGTTTAAAGGGCTTGGTACATCCCCAGAAAGGACTTTCAGTTCACGTCTTTGATCTGGCTCAGGCACGGGGGCTGCTGAGAGCAATGCCAGTGTGTATGGATGGAGGGGATCATCATAAAGTTCATCCGCAGGCGCATATTCCATGATGTGTCCCAGGTACATGACAGCCACCGTATCGCTGATGTACCCCACCACGTGCAAGTCGTGAGCAATAAAGAGGTAGCTCAGGCCAAGCTGGCTTTGCAGATCTTTCAAGAGATTGATGATCTGTGCCTGGATAGAAACATCAAGCGCTGACACCGGTTCGTCGCATACAATGAGGGATGGGTCCACGCTGAGGGCACGCGCAATGCCGACTCTCTGGCGCTGGCCCCCGCTGAATTCGTGGGGATAGCGATCGGCTGCCGCAGGAGATATGCCAACGAGTCCTAAAAGCTCCTCGACCCGGGCTTTCCGCTCTGCCCGATCTGCCACACCTTTTGCCAGAAGGCCTTCTTCGACGGTTTTTCCAATGGTCATGCGCGGATTCAGCGAGCCGTAAGGGTCTTGGAAAACGATCTGCATTTCTTCCCGAAGAGGCTGCATCTGGCTCTGTGAAAACCCGCTAATGTCCTGGCCTCGAAAGACAATCCTTCCTTCATCGGGTTCAAGCAGCTTCAGGATAAGCCTGCTAACCGTAGACTTACCGCATCCGCTTTCACCCACAAGACCCAGGGTTGTTCCGGTGGCAATATCAAAACCCACGTCGTCAACGGCCTGAATCCATCCAACAACCCTCTGAAGGAAACCCCTCCGCACTGGGAAGTGCTTTTTCAGCTCTTCCACCCTGAGTACAAGGCTGTTGGATCTGTCCGTCTGTTCCATTTCTAGAGGATATCTCTAAATGGGGCCCGTCGCACGGCACCGGGCATCGACTCAAGTGCCCCTTGTCGTTCTCTGTGAATATTACCAGGCATTACAACACAGCTTCCGAACATGTGACCGTTTTGCGCCATATAATTCCTGCCTCTTCGCTATCACCATCAATGGGTGTCGTCAATTCGTTTAGCAGGTTGACCGCGATCACATCAAAATCGGTGGGGGATTTGGTTTCAATTGCGATGGGTCATGCAATCGCACTTCCCAGCTTTCCATTAAAAGACTCTCTCCCCTTTCAAATCTATCAATCATTTCGGGTCTATTCTTGGGCTTCACGTGCCAGTTCAATTCACGGATGATCCTATCAGGTGAAATGAGCTCTCTTCCTTTTTTCACCGCGCACTTGGCCAATGCAACAGCAATCGTTTTCCCTTCGCGTATCACACGATGGCTAATATAAATCCATTTCTCATCCCAATAAATGAGCTGAGTTGTCAACTGGAACTTTTGAAATCGTTTGAGAGGTCGTATGAATTGTGCAGAAATGGAAGCGAGTGGAAGATATAACTTATTTCTCCTAGCGTACTTTAGAAATCCTGTGCGAACCGCAAGATCCCAACGTCCCAATTCCGTTATTGCCAACACGGCAGTATTGTTCATGATTGAAAAATCAACATCGGTAATCCAAACCCGAAATTTCAGAGAAATCTCTTCATCCGGATTGGTTTTGTTTCGGAATTGAGCCGTGATAATCGTGCTTAAAATACGAAGCCAGCGGTTCATCTCTCATTATCCTCGCTGCCCAATATGATATATGGAGCAGGCTCTTATTTTTCGGGAAACACCCCGGGGTTGTCAGAGAGCGGCAACTAGCTTTGAAGATGACTTAGCAAAATGTTGGATATTTTAAGCAGAGGACTCCTGAAGGTTCCTGGTACTCTTTCCAGTTATGACACATGCAATCACATAGGTTTGTCGAGGCTTTCAGATGCATATTGAAAGTTGTGGGACATTTCATTTTGCACGGTCAATGGTAGGAATTTGGGGTTCTGTTGCTCACAGACAACATGCGACCAATAATATATGACCGTCTGTTTGTTTTTGTTTGGTAGGTGGGAACCCATGAAAGCCAATCATTAGAGGATATAAAATACCTAAATCTTCTCTACGAGAGTTTGGATGATCTCCGCAGTAATTGGACTCGACGGCTTAAATTTCACGCCAATCCCCTGCTGTGTAGCCCTGACAACTTCACCAATAATCTTCATCGGTCGTTCATGATTCGGGAGTGATAGAATAAGTGTAATCTCTTGTCCAATTGCCAGAGACGAACGGGTTTCAATAAACAACCCGCCGGTGCTGATGTCTTGAATGAATTCCTGGTAACTCCGATCCTCAGTTGCAAACTCGACTTCTTTTAAATAAGGCTTCCTGGGATGCCTCCTTTTATTCATGCCGATCTTTTCCTCTAGTTTTGTCAACAGTATTTTTTGCGCTTGTATGGGCATATTCGAAATCAAACCCACCAAACGAGCCGTGATATTGCCATTATCTAAGCCTTTTCCGGAAGTCGTCATCGTATCAATCCTCCTATGAGTAAAAGGCCACCCGCATAGCGGGTGGCTTTATTACACGGCCAAAGGCCATGCACTGCAACAGCAAGCGCATTCCCCGTCCCGACTTGTCGGGGCTGCTGGGAGCTTCAATCTGGGCTGACGCCTGATAGGGAGCAACAGTATACGTCTTGGGGGAAACCCCTGAAACACTACATTTAGGGACCCGGACAGAGAAAGGCCATTCAACCGCACCTTCGCTCTTGGACAAAGGCACATAGACTTAGCTCTTAAACTTACACCTCACCTGTGGTGTGATTCTGGATAAAATATTTGAGCCGAGCTTTCTGGCTTTCTGTCAGGTCTCCAAATTTCACGCCACATCGCTTCCTATGTAAAGAACTCGAGTGTTTTTCGTAGACGGACAGCTCCCAAATGCTCAGACACGGTAAGTCGTAAAGATTAAAAGAACAACCTGTCTGGCATATGTCCAGTTTCGTTGCTTGGACTGGTAGCACTTGGCTCGTAACCCAATCAAACGTGAGTCCGCCCATGCTGATATCTATTAGAATACCCGTACCAACATCAGGGCTCCTGAATATGACAACCGCATCGCCCCGGACTCGATACCGCTTACACTGCCTTTGCTCAACTCGTTCTTTCTTGCTGGCCATGACACAACCTTCTTACCAGGTTCTTGGTATAGAACGCCAGAAATTCCTCTAAGGACTACACGCTTTTTTTCGTATGGAATGAGGGCAAATACGGGCTTACCAAAAGTGAAACTATTCAACCACGTGCGTTTTCAGAAGGAGTCTAACCGAAATGATAAGTTTTCGCAAGGTATCATTTTGGCAAGCTGGCATTGTGGGGAATGCGTCATGGGAGGAGACCGATAATGTGGGACGAAATCGATAACCGTGGACTTGGTGAGTCTCTTAATTCTAAGGCTTCATTCCGATATAGCCGTTTCAAATGATAAGTTTTTCGGCCTCTATTTTTGAGGCCTTTATGGCATTATCCTGCACTGCGGGGGGCTGACCAGGGAGCTGCCCGAATGAGGAAATCTTGATTTCTGCCCCCTCTCCTCTAAGTGCCGATCCCCGGCAGTTATCTTCACTGCAGGCGAATGGATTGGCTCCTTTCAGAGCGAGGTGATCCCTTTTTGGATTGCGTATTTGGTAACCCCAGCGATGGTGCGAATATTCAGCTTGTCCATGATCTTTTGGCGGTAGGCTTCTACAGTCTTCACGCTAACCTCGAGCCGAGCAGCAATCCTCTTGGACGTTTCACCCTCAGCCACAAGCTTCAGAATCTCTCGTTCCCTTGCTGTCAGTTCCTTTGGACTAGTTACTTGATCTCTCGACAATATACGCCGATAGCCGTGAACCACGATACTGGTTACCTTGGGGCTCAGGTATGTCCCCCCCGCCATAACAGCGCGGATAGCCTCAATGAGTTCCTGTGCCGCACACTCCTTGGGCAGATAGCCGGAAGCTCTTGCCTTCAACATGCCGGCAACGAAGTGGTCATCTGAATGCATCGATAAGGCCAGCACCTTAATATTTGGGGCTTCAGAAAGAATCTGTTTTGTGGCTTCTATGCCGTTCAAGTCGGGCATCGCGACATCCATAATAACCACATCTGGAGAAACTTCCGTGGCCAACTGAACAGCAGTCCGCCCGCCCGCCGCCTCGGCTACAACCTTGATGTCAGACTCCTTCTCAATCAGAGAGCGCAGGCCTTCTCTCATCATTCTGTGATCGTCGGCCAGCAAAATCCTGATGCTCATAAAACCTTCCCTGTCGCTTTGGGCTCCGTGTTGAACCCCTGGCAGAACCAATTCTGGAACGTGCACAGAGTGTTGGTCCGAGAAATTGTCCCTCCTCTTTGATGATGCCCCAAAAAGACGGGGATCGTCATTGAGTGTGCACATCAGAATGCGTAATTGTGAAATTTATCACCAACAACCAGGTAAGCAATTGGCAAAACTACGGATTTCATGGCCTGGAAATACCTATTTTTAAGCTCCACGACTGGTTAGCTAATAGGGATAAGTGTGTAGGCTGAACTACTCTAAAGGGAGGGAAATTCTGGAAAAGAAGGCTTTTTGGCGGGAGATTCAGGCTGGAACGACTATTTGAGACCTTGGTGGGTTACTCTTTGGCAGACCGTATTTAGAGATAGTATCTGCATAGGGCAAGTTTTTTTGCCTCTATTTTTCAGACATAGTATGGCATTACTATAAGCGCAGCCCCTCATGAGGCAACCACAACATGTGGACACAAGAGAAAGGCAAGGCCAAATCAATGACCTTGCCTATGGAGCCAACCTACGAACAAATAATTATTTCACAGCTTCCTTCAAAGCCTTTCCCGCAACAAACTTTGGCACCTTACTTGCCGCAATATGGATTTCTGCCCCTGTCTGAGGATTTCTGCCTTTACGAGCCTTCCTCTCAGCTACCTTGAATGTGCCAAACCCAGTCAATGATACTGAATCTCCTTTCTTCAACGCCTCGGTAATGCTTGAAAGAACACAATCCACCGCGGCCTGAGCCTCCTTTGTCGTTCTTACGACTTTGGAAAGCTCTTTCACTAAATCTCCTTTTTTCATGTTTTTCCCCCCTTCCCAATGAAATTTAAAGGTAAGATTCTGGTTAACCCCCCATCACGAGTTTAGACAGTAAACTTTCATTGTGAGATTCTCCTCAGCAAGAACAATTCGTCAAAGGGCTATTTCTAACGGCACAATATTATCTCGACACATTTAATGCGCCGTTGTTCATCTAATTAAATTTCAAAATAGGGGATCGAAAGTAACAGGGGAGGCAGAAGGCCTCATACATTCAAATGATTATGAAGTCAATAGTTTTTATTGGGGAGAAAATACGGGGGTAAAACTAGTAGGGGTCGGAAATGGGCTATCTTTTGATTCTCACAATAGGCACGCAAAACACCTGATCGGGGTCATGTCGTTTTCATGATATTCAGTATATATCGAGACATTTTGGTAGGCGTTGGGTGGGAGTGGGCAGAGAACCCTATGGCCTCATATGACCTAAGGGAAATTCGTGCTCAGGTTCGGTTGTTCTTATCAGGCATTTCTGTTTTATATGCAGAGAGAAAAAATTTTGTCACTATGACGATTTTCACTACTCACGTGAGGATACGTAGGCGATCAAACAAGCTAGGCCCAGCAACCCAAGATTGGCCCCCAAAATGATGATTGAAAATATTATTTGGCGAACGACATTGTGCAATTTTGGAGAAGATTTTTGAATGTGACTGGCGTTTAAAATTGCAAGCTGTCTGAGGGCTCTGCCCGAGTTGTTGCGCTCCGGTTGCGCCTGACGGCTTGAAAAGAGGCACTGCGTGCGCGATTTAGCCAGGAGAATTCAAAAATCCTAAAATTGCACACCCACAAGTGAGCCAAATAGTATTTTCAATTGTCATCTATTCTT
>JBFEUB010000090.1:0-13554 GCA_041547605.1 Desulfobacteria bacterium | reverse complement strand
TTATGCCGATGCCTACGGACTTGATCCTGACTTTTACTCCTTTGTGAAGACCCTGGAGATCTACCGGGAGACCCTGGATGAGGAAAGCTCCCTGATTCTTTCTACCGATGCCGAGTTCTTCAAGTATTTGAAAGGATATACTGGGAAGTAGGAAAAGGTTTAGAACGGGTTCAACAGTTCTGGCTGTCCATCATTGGAGCAATAGAAATGACGTCATAGGAACAAACTGATAAAAGAACAAGAAAGGCACCGTGCTTTTAATCCTCGCACGGTGCCTTTTCTTTGTCGAAGACAGTCCGGATATGATCTCCATCATTTCTTCCTTCTTTGATGTCTGGTGCGAGCCAACAACTTCCTGTGTTTGTGCTTACGCATCTTTTTCTTGCGTTTCTTAATAACACTGCCCACGGCATCACCTCCATTCTGTTGGTATTTGTAAGATACCTATTACATGATGATGGAAGACATGTCCATACTTTTTCCTCCTGACTTCACATAGCCCTGGGCATCCAGGTGAGCCATGTGCGGTGGACGCAGAAAAACGTGGGTAGCCACGGGTGTAAGATTGTGCTAAAATATAATCATCACATAGTTTGCCTTTCAGGTCGGCAGAGGCTCTATATGGAAGGACTTGAGTATTTCCAAGAGGGTGAGTTGCGGGTCGTTAATGAGGCGGTATCTATTGCCGAGGAGATGACCAGCAATGCCTATAAAATGTCTTCGGCCGAATGGGGGCGCCACCGTTATGATATCAAGACACTGGTAGACCTGAGTCCTGAAGAGATTGTAGACGGGCCTTTTGCCCAGATCATAAGGTATGTTGGCCGCAAATCCAAAACATCGCTCAGTTCCTCAGAGTACGATTTCTACAAGATTTGTCTCCAGGACCACGCCATACTTTCCGCTCTCAAGAAAGCCCCTAGGTTGGGTTTGTTTGCCTTTGGGCTCTACATCGTGACCCACGAATTGATTCATGTCATCAGGTTCGCAAAGTTTCTTCAGGCCTTTGACGCGTCCGTGACAGAGAAGATCATGGAAGAGGCCCGGGTTCACGAAAAGACGCAAGCCATCTTGAGACCAGCAGGAATATCGGGCATGGAGGCGGTCTTTGACTTCTACAAAGCTTGGCAGGGGCCGCTGGATGATTTAAAGGAGATAGTATGAGACAATTTCACCCCATGGCGGCTTTACGGCTTGACAAACAGTCTTGATTGACTATGTTATAGTAGAGTTTTATTGGGAGGAAGCACCAAGATGCCCATTTACGAATATGAGTGCACAAAATGCGGCAGAATTGAAGAGGCCTGGCAGAAATTCTCGGATAAACCCCTAAAGACCTGTAAGCATTGTGCCGGCACACTTCACAAACTCATTTCTCAAAGTGCCTTCCATCTGAAGGGGACGGGTTGGTATGTTACTGATTATGCTAATAAATCAGGAACTTCATCCCCCAAGAGCAGAAGTAAAAAAGCGGACACTCCGTCCGAATCTCCCAAAAAGCCCGAATCAAAGAAGCAGGAGTGACCGAACCCAACACCTGTTGGCCTGCTTTTTGAACAACAGACGAAGAAGAATTTGGCCCGTGACGTCGTTGGTTGTATTTGGGTGTAATAGTCCGTCAGTACATGATTTGCCGATTGGTTCTTAAGGTGTGGGAAACGAGGAACGGTAGCCAAAAATGATTGATCAGAGAGGTGCCCTGTAAGCCTGTCTTTACCAATCAGAAAAAAATTTCCTTATCCCCTTTACAAATTTAAGTCTATGATTATAATTCGATATAAATTTTTAGCTGCTACGAAATTTCTTCTTTACACCTGATATTTTTTACATACTGAATATTAGATTCATATAGGAATATGACGAAAGGGGGTGACATCGAGGCTCTTGTTGTTGGAGAGCTACCGGGGGGCCCGAACTGAGGCGGGTCAGTAGGTGATAGATGAAAAATTCTTAGGAAGAAGGAGATTTAGCGCTATGAAGATTAGACCTTTACAGGACCGAATTCTCGTGAAACGTCTTGAAGAGGAAGAAACAACCAAAGGGGGCATCATCATCCCCGACACAGCCAAAGAGAAACCCTCTGAAGGTTTGGTTATTGCGGTTGGCAAAGGAAAAGTGTTGGAAAATGGGACCAAGTTGCCTCTGGATGTCAAAAAGAACGACCGTATACTCTTTGGCAAATACTCTGGTACCGACATAAAGATCGAGGGTGAAGAATATCTGATCATGCGGGAAGACGATGTGCTGGGTATTATTGAGAAGTAACAAGATAGCACCCTCCCAGACATCAGGTAAACGATTCTGGCGTGTCGGACTCCAGAGGAACAAAAATCTTAAGGAGGAAGTATCAAGATGGCTGCAAAAGAGATAAAGTATGACATGAGGGCTAGGGAGGCCATTCTGAAAGGGATTAACACCTTGTCGGACGCGGTGAAGGTGACCCTGGGGCCCCGGGGGAGGAATGTGATTCTGGAAAAATCATGGGGTGCTCCCACTGTGACCAAGGATGGCGTTACCGTAGCCAAGGAGATCGAGCTGGAGGACAAGTTTGAGAACATGGGGGCGCAGATGGTCAAGGAGGTCGCCAGCAAGACCAGTGATGTCGCAGGCGATGGCACCACCACGGCTACCATTCTTGCCCAGGCTATCTACACTGAGGGTCAGAAGCTCGTGGCGGCAGGCAATGATCCCATGGACATCAAGCGAGGGGTCGATAAGGCCGTGGAGGTGGTCGTATCAGAACTGGCAAAGATGAGCAAACCGACCAAGGACCAACGAGAGATTGCCCAGGTGGGCTCCATTTCAGCCAACAACGATGAAACCATTGGAAACATCATTGCGGAAGCGATGAACAAAGTTGGCAAAGAGGGTGTCATTACGGTGGAAGAGGCAAAAAGCATGGAGACCACCCTGGAAGTGGTGGAGGGCATGCAGTTCGACCGTGGCTATCTCTCCCCATACTTTGTGACAGACCCCGAGAAGATGCAGGCCTCGCTGCAGGATCCTTTCATCTTGATTCATGAGAAAAAGATCAGCGTGATGAAAGATCTGCTGCCCATACTCGAGCAGGTAGCCAAGATGGGCAAGCCCTTTGTGATCCTCGCTGAGGACGTCGAAGGAGAGGCCTTGGCCACACTCGTAGTGAATAAGCTTCGAGGAACACTGCAGTGCGCGGCTGTTAAGGCTCCTGGTTTTGGGGATCGGAGAAAGGCGATGTTGGAAGATATTGCCATTCTCACCGGTGGCCAGGTGATTTCCGAAGACCTCGGCATTAAACTGGAGAACATCACCATTTCTGATCTCGGAAGAGCCAAAAGGATGAGCATTGATAAGGATAATACCACCATCGTGGATGGTGCCGGCACCCGCGCCGCTTTAGAGGGCCGTGTGCGCCAGATCAGGACTCAGATCGATGAGACGACGTCTGACTATGACCGCGAGA
This sequence comes from Desulfobacteria bacterium, assembly GCA_041547605.1. Taxonomy (GTDB): domain Bacteria; phylum Desulfobacterota; class Desulfobacteria; order Desulfobacterales. Next base: position 10,112 of record JBFEUB010000090.1, on the reverse strand, counting down.
AGCTCCAGGAGCGTCTAGCCAAGCTCATTGGCGGGGTGGCTGTGATCAATGTTGGGGCGGCAACTGAGCCAGAAATGAAGGAAAAGAAGGCACGTGTTGAGGATGCCCTGAACGCCACCCGTGCTGCTGTGGAGGAAGGGATTGTCCCCGGCGGGGGCGTGGCCCTTGTTCGGACCATTCCGGCACTTGATAAGATAAAAATTAAAGCATCCCAGAAGATTGGCGCCAGGATTGTTCAGCGTGCCCTGGAAGAACCGCTGCGCCAGATCGCTGAAAATGCGGGCTACGAAGGCTCGGTCGTTGTCAATAAAGTAAAGGACGGCAAGGGTGCCTTTGGGTTCAATGCTGAGAAGGAAAAATACGAAGACCTTATGGAGGCGGGTGTCATGGATCCCACCAAGGTTGTTCGTTACGCCATCCAGAACGCATCCAGTGTGGCCGGGCTGATGCTGACTACTGAGGCCATGATAGCTGAGAAGCCTGAGGAGAAGAAGGACATGCCTGCGATGCCTCCAGGAGGCGGTATGGGCGGCGGCATGTACTAAAATCCGGCAACGATCCGTAAGACTAAAGCGTTCACAAGAGGCCCTCTTGTCTTGGCAAGAGGGCCTTTTTTGTGCCTTGTGTCATGGGGATTTTCTTGACAACGCGGGGTGTTATGATATTTGCAACTCTGATCTTTGTTGAGCGCTGGAGCATGCAATGGACTATAAACAGACCTTAAACCTGCCCAAGACGGCCTTTCCTATGAAGGCTAGCCTGTCTCAACGTGAACCCGAGGTTCTCAAGAAATGGGAGGCAATGGGGCTCTACCAAGAGATCAGGAAACGGTCCAAGGGCAGGCCTCGCTTCGTCCTGCATGATGGACCCCCTTATGCCAACGGACACATCCACATTGGTACGGCCCTGAATAAGATATTGAAAGACATCGTTATCCGATCCCACCACATGGGCGGATTTGACGCGCCTTATGTGCCGGGCTGGGATTGTCACGGTCTTCCCATAGAACACCAGGTTGACCAAGAGCTTGGTGACCAGAAAAAAGGCATGAGCCAGGTCGAGATCCGAAGGCATTGCCGGGCGTACGCTGAGAAATACATCGAGGTCCAGAAGGAAGAGTTTAAAAGACTCGGCGTGATAGGCGAGTGGGACAATCCTTATCTGACCATGAGAAACGCTTATGTGGCCACGATTGTACGAGAGTTTGGAAAATTTGCCCTGGACGGAAGCCTGTATAAAAGCAAAAAGCCTATCTACTGGTGTAGTGCATGCAAAACCGCTCTGGCAGAAGCAGAAGTGGAATATCATGTGCGCACATCTCCATCCATCTATGTGAAGTTCCTTTTGGTTTCTGACATTAGCCCAGCCTATCCTTTTTTGGCGGACAGGGAGGTCTATCTGGTCATTTGGACAACGACGCCGTGGACCATTCCAGCCAACCTTGCTGTGGCGCTTCATCCCGATTTTTCGTATTCATCAGTGGACGTGGGCGACAATCAGGTCTATGTGCTGGCTAGTGCCCTTGTAGAAAGAAGCATGGAGGCCCTTGGGATTGCCGATTACAAGGTACTGGGGAAGGTCGACCCAAAGAAGCTGGAAGGCAAACACTGCCGTCACCCCATTTACGATCGCCAGTCCTTGGTCGTCTTGGGGCGTCATGTGACCCTGGACGCGGGGACAGGATGTGTACATACCGCACCAGGGCATGGGCGCGAGGACTACGAAGTAGGGTTGGCTTATGACCTGGATATCTACTCCCCAGTGGACGACGATGGTCGGTTTGTTGATATTGATTTCTTCAAAGGTATGTTTATCTCTGATGCCAACACGCCGGTTGTTGGCAAACTTTCAGAACTTGAGACGCTCATTGGCACAGGGAGCATTGAGCACACCTATCCCCATTGCTGGCGGTGCAAGGAACCGGTGATTTTCCGGGCTACTGAACAGTGGTTTATCTCCATGGAAAAGGTGGGGCTAAGACAAAAAGCCCTGGCGTGCATTGATCAGGTTACCTGGATTCCCTCTTGGGGGCGGGACCGCATCTATGGCATGATTGAAAACCGCCCGGATTGGTGTATTTCACGCCAGCGGTCATGGGGTGTGCCTATAGTGGCCTTTTATTGCACAGAGTGTGGCACACATATTATCACTCGGGAAATCATCGAACATGTAGCCAGCCTTTTTGAAGAACACAGCGCCGATATCTGGTTTGAGGCCGACAATTCTGTCCTGGTGCCTGAAGGAACGAGATGCCCCGAATGCGAGGGCAAAACATTTGAGAAAGAAAAGGATATCTTGGATGTGTGGTTTGATTCGGGCGTGAGCCACACGGCTGTACTTGAGAGCAGGGATGATCTCGGCTGGCCTGCTGATATGTACCTGGAAGGGAGCGATCAACACCGGGGATGGTTCCACAGTGCACTCCTTACCTCAGCAGGCCCCCGTGGCAAAGCCCCGTACAGGAGCGTGCTGACCCACGGCTTCGTGGTAGACGGTAAGGGCGAAAAGATGTCCAAGTCCAAGGGGAATGTGATTGCCCCGAGTGAAATCATCAACCGATATGGTGGTGAGATCCTGCGATTGTGGGTTGCAGCTGCGGATTACCAGGATGACGTAAGGGTCTCGGAAAAGATCCTCAAACAGCTCACGGACGCCTATCGCAGAATTCGCAATACAAGTCGTTTCATCCTTGGAAATCTGGGGGATTTTGATCCTGACGCGGATGTCGTGCCATACGAGCAGATGTTAGAAATCGACCGGTTCGCCTTGCACCATCTTCAGGGGCTGGTCAGGCGAGCCAGGGAGGCCTATGAGGCCTTTGAGTTTCATGCGGTTTATCACAGCCTGCACAATTACTGCACAGTGGATTTGGGGGCCTTTTATTTGGACGTTCTCAAGGATAGGCTTTATACCTCGCCTGCAAAATCAACTGCGAGACGCTCAGCCCAGACCGCGCTCAACACGATACTCGATACTCTGGTACGCCTTATGGCTCCCATCCTGGTCTTCACGACTGATGAGATATGGGTTCACATGCCTGGAACCGATGCCAGGCCGCCAAGTGGGCATCTTACACAACTGCCGGAAGTGGAAGAGGGCTTGCTGGACAATGAATTGGCAAAAAGATGGGAATCGATCCTTCTTATCAGGGGAGAGGTGAGTAAGGCGCTTGAAGAGGCACGTAATCAGAAAGTCATTGGCCACGCGCTGGATGCAGCAGTGACGCTATCCATACCAGAGGCGTTGCGTGCAGCGGTTAAGCCCGATCCCGACGAGTTGCGCACAGTCTTCATCGTTTCCAAGGTAAACATTTTGGCCGAAGAACTGCTTTCGGGTGGGTACGATAGCACCAAAGTTGCAGGTCTTGGTATTCGCGTCGATGCTGCCGTTGGCGAAAAATGTGAACGCTGTTGGATACACGATCCTTCTGTTGGGACTGATGCGCTTCACAAGACGATTTGCGCCCGATGCCTGAAAGCGCTTGAGACAGTTGAGGCAGCAAGCCAAGAGCCCGTATAGGGATATTGCGATCAGGACAGGTAGCTTGAAAAGAAAGTATATTACCTTCGTGCTAATTGTTGCGGGCATTATCCTGATTGATCAAGTTACCAAAGCCCTTATCACCCAGAGGTTTCTGCTTCATGAAAATCTGGAGATCATTCCGGGATTTTTTGACCTGACATATATTCGGAATACAGGCGGTGCCTTCGGACTGCTCGCCGGGGAACCATCCTGGTCACGAACCGGTTTGTTTCTTGTGGTCGCCTGTATCGCCTTGGCGATCATTCTTTACCTCTATAAAAGAATTCCTCCAGGCAAACCATGGCTGGAGGCGGGCCTTGCCATGACCTTCGGAGGGGCGGTAGGCAATATTATTGATCGCGTCCGTTGCGGAGACGTTGTTGATTTTCTCGATTTTCATATTGGGACTTTACACTGGCCCGCTTTCAATGTGGCTGACAGTTGCATTTCCGTGGGCGTCGGGATATTCTGTTTCTACCTCCTTTTCAAAAAGATATGAGCGATTAGGTTACGGGTTTAAATGCGCAACACGCAACACGTAACTCGCAACATTACTTTTCCTGAAACCCTCATCAACGAATACCGACGAGTATTATGTATCCAGTCCTGTTTCGCATAGGCCCATTTGTGTTGCACACCTATGGGGTGTTTGTTGCCATGGCCTTCCTGTCAGGCATCGCCTTGGCTCTTCGGGAGGCGCGAAGAGTCGGCGAAGATGCTGACAAGATCTTGGACCTTTGTTTCTATATGCTCGTGGCAGCCATTCTCGGCTCCCGGATATTATATGTGCTGGTCAACTGGTCTCTATTCAGGCATGACCCGTTGGAGATTCTGCGCATATGGCATGGCGGGCTCGTCTTTTACGGCGGATTCATTGCTTCTGTTATCACAGCGGGATGGTATATGAGGAAACACGGGCTTCCTTTCCTAAAAACTACTGATATTATGGCCCCCTCCATAGCATTCGGACAGTTTGTTGGTCGCGTTGGCTGTTTTTTTGCCGGATGCTGCTACGGGAAGACCTGCGACTTGCCATGGGCTGTCACCTTCACCCATGCCGAGTCTTTGGCGCCTACGGCCGTGCCTCTTCATCCTACCCAGATCTATTCGTCTCTCAACGGCCTTGTCATCTTTTTAGTGCTTGTGGGGCTCAAAGGGATTAAGCGATTTCAAGGCCAGGTATTTTGGACCTATGCGCTTCTGTACGGCGTCACGCGCTTTATCTTAGAATACTTCCGCGGGGATGAGCGTGGCATGTTTCTTCAGAGTACGTTTTCTACATCTCAAATTTTTGGCCTGATCATCGTGGTGATTGCCATAGCCATGATGATCATCTTGAGGGGACGAAGTGTCTGAGCTCAGTTACAAGGCCTTGCCAGAACTTTTGGCTGACATTAAAGCCGGTACAATTTGTCCTGTTTATCTTTTTTGCGGGGATGCGTTCATTTATAGTTCCGCCTTCAAGTCTATTTTGGATGTGATCGTGCCCCCGAATCATCAAGACCTGAACTATGAAGCAATAGATGGTACAAGCGAAAATGTTTTTGAGATTATTCAGCACCTGAATACATTTCCGCTCGTCCCATCTGCCAAGGTCATTGCAGTCCACGGCACCAGAATATTTTATTCGGCTGTGGTTATAGATGACCTGCTACGTAGATCCAAAGACGCTTTCGAAACGCAAGACCTTAAAGAATCTGCCCGCTATTTCCTCTACATGCTAAGTTTGGCCGGCGTGTCGCTCGACGACGTTCAGGAGGGGAATTGGAACAGGGTGACTGACAATAGGCTCAGGGAGCATTTCGAACTGGAAGGAAAGAAAGATAACGGTGGTGGATGGTTGGATCAGGTTATGGCGTATTGTATACAGGAGAAAATGGCCGTGCCGGAGCATGAGGATGATGCCAATACCTTGAATGATGCTATCCTTGCCGGATATCCGAAGTCGAACCATTTGGTTCTCACCACCGACCTGGTGGACAAGAGACGTAGGCTCTACAAAACGATCAATAAAATCGGCGTCGTCGTTGACTGCTCGGTGCCCAAAGGTCACACGAAAGCCGACAGGGAAAAGCAGCAGGCGGCTTTGAGATCACATATGCAAAGGATCCTGAAAAAGGTTGGAAAAACTATGACGCCTGGTGGGTTTGAGGCACTGTATGAGAAGATTGGTCCGGACATGCGCAGCTTCAACAGTGAGTTGGAAAAAGTTGTCACCTTTGTGGGGGACCGAGAGTCAATCTCACCCACTGACGTTGAGACCATCTCACGGAGAACCAAGCAGGACCCGATCTATGAGTTGAGTCATGCTATTGCTGAAAGGGACCCACAGAAGGCACTATTCTTTCTGAGTAGCCTCCTAAAGGGCAATGTTCACCCCCTTCAGGTGCTGGGAGCTGTCGCAAACCAGATAAGGAAGCTGGTCCTGGCCACAGATTTCATTCGCAGCAAGAATGGTAGCAGCTGGCGGAAAGATCTGAGCTTCGCTGGTTTCCAGAAAATAATCTTGCCAGAGCTTAAAAAACGTGAACCAGACCTGTTAACAAGCAGTGCCCATCCCTATCCTTTATACATGACGCTCAAGCAATCACACAACTATACCCTTCAAGAGCTCATAGGCGCATTGGAGCTCCTCCTCGATGCTGATCTTCGACTCAAGAGCTCCGGTCAGAATGCCAAGATGGTGCTCGAAAATGCCCTTCTTGGCATTTGCAGGGCTCCAGGCAACAGGGCCTCAGGTAAGTCATAAGCACGAGGACGGAACGACTACAGCGCTTAGCTTTTTGAGAGAACAATGACAATTCGACGGGTTCTCATAATTGCTCCCACCGTGCTGATCCTTTTCCTCGTTCATTCTTATTTCTGGGTGCCTACCTATGAACAGCAGACACGGGGCAACCCGGATCGTCTCAATGAATACATAACGGCTTCCATTGGTGATGCCAGCATTCTGAACCCTATCCTGTCAGCCGATTCAGCCAGCAGCGACATCCAGTCCATGGTATTTGAGGGGCTCATAGACCGGGACGAAGCGCTGCGTTTTAGAGGACGCCTGGCCACTTCGTGGGAGATCTATGAAGAAGCCTTCTTCTATGTCAATGAGAGAGCAAGTATCCCTGGTCAGGGGAGGGCCGGCGCTGAAGAAGTAGCAGCACTGCTTCGGAAGGCCAAGACGCAAGACTTTCCAGCTAATTCTGAGCTTCAGGCATCGCTGAGCAATATCCGGGAGGTTTATGTCATTACGGGCAAAGAGTTCTCAGTGACCCGGCATGAGAAGGAAAAAGAAACCAAGGAGCCTGTAGAGGTTCAGATCCGAATTTCTGCTCCGGCCAGGATCAAGTTAGTCCTGAATAACGTGGATCAGGATCTTTTTGAAAACCTCGCTAGTATCCTCGGAAAGGAGTATTTCAGCAGCTTCAACGGAGAGCCTTATGTCACTGTGGATGATCAAAGGTGGCAAGCAAAACGTGCCGCATATGCTGAAGAGGTTTTGCCTGCTACTGAACACAATCCCATCGTGGTGTTTCATCTGCGTCCGGGTGTGAAGTTTCATGATGGGCACCTATTCGATGCCCATGATGTGAAGTTTACCTACGAGGCGATCATGGATCCGAAGAACCTCTCCCCGCGTATAGCAGACTATGAACCGGTCAAACGGATGGAGGTCGTTGGTCCGTTGGAGGTGCACATTGTATATAAGCGCTTATATTCTCCTGCGCTGGGAACCTGGGCAATAGGGATACTGCCAGAGCATCTTCTAAACAATGAGACCCTGAAAAAAGAGGCTATCCAGATAGGAAAAGATCCGGAGAAGTTTTCCATACGGCAAAGCGGTTTGAATCGGCAACCCATTGGCTGTGGTCCCTTCGTCTTCCGGGAGTGGAAATCAGATGAGTATATTACCCTGGATCGCTTTGATGCGTACTGGGAAGGGCCGTCGAATTATAAGCGATATATTTATCGGATTGTTCCCGATCTTCTCACGCAGGAGATGGAGTTTTACGCCGGTACCATTGACAGTTATGGGGTCCAGCCCCATCAGGTTGATCGTCTCAAGCGAGACCCCAGGTACCAGAGTTTCTCCGGACCCTCTTTCGGGTATACATACATTGGCTATAATATGCGGCGTGAACCCTTTAATGATCCCCGTGTGCGTCTGGCCCTTAGCATGGCGATTGACGTGGACAAGATTATAGCTTACGTGCTCCATGGTCAGGGGGAACGGATCACCGGCCCTTTTGTGAAACAGACTCATTACTATAATCATGGCATACAGCCTGTTCCCTACGATCCGCGGGAGGCTCTAAAACTTTTGGGTGAAGCAGGTTGGAGGAAAAACAAAGAGGGATGGCTGGAGAAAGATGGCAAGCGGTTTCAGTTTACGCTAATAACCAACAGCGGCAACGACCTCCGGAAGGCGGTCCTTGCTATTGCGCAGGATGCCTGGAAGCAGATCGGTATTGACGTACGGACCGATCTCTTAGAGTGGTCAGTCTTCATCCAGGAGCGTGTGGACAAGGCTGATTTTGACGCCATCATTTTGGGCTGGCTTATGGGAATAGAGCCTGACCTTTATCAGATATGGCATTCGAGCCAGACCCATCCCCATCAGCTGAATTTCGTAGCCTTTGAAAATAGTGAGGCCGATGATTTGATCATCAAGATCAGGCAAGAATACGACCATGAACGTCAGGTAGCGTACTGTCACCTGCTCCACGAGATCATTGCCCGCGAGCAGCCCTATACTTTTCTTTACGTGTCTCAATGGACGGCGGTCCTGGACAAGCGAATAGTGATCAAGGAGACCGACCGCCAAGGAAATGTGATCTACCAGAAAATCAGGCCCACCAAAACAGGGAACTACACGTTTCACTTCAATAAATGGATCAAGTTGCCGGAGGTGCCAAGTCTCGCGGTGGAAGGATGATTGAGTTGAGTAGTTAAATGGTCAATTGGTTGAGTGGATAGACGTTTCTTTGACTACTCAATTACTGAACGACTTAACTACTCAACCATCACTCAAGAGGAAATCTAACGCATGTTATCCTTTATCGGTCGCAGTGTGATTCAGAAAACCATCACCCTGTTTTTTGTCTCCATTATATCCTTCTTGATCATTCACCTGGCTCCTGGGGAACCGAGCCAGGTAGACCCCCTGAATCCCAAATTCACACCTGAAGTTGTGGAACGATTTCGGAAAGAATTTCATTTGGATGAACCCCTTTATGTTCAATACATTTACTTCTATCGAGACCTCTTTACGGGAAAGACCGAGTCTTGGAAGGACAACCGGTCCGTTCTCCGAAAGATTTGGGAGCGATTTCTCAATAGCCTTCCCCTCTTCGTTGTGGGCACGATCATTACGTGGACCCTCTCGTTTCCCATCGGAATCCGCTCGGCTATTTTCAGGGCCGGATTTTACGATCGCAGTGCCACATTCTTCTCGTACCTTTTAATTTCCATTCCCGGCTTCTTTTTTGCCTACATTCTGATCATCTTGGTGGTGACACATTTCCACGTGCCGGTAATCGGTTTGAAAACTTTCGGGATAGGAGACGCTACCTGGCCCCGTCTTGTTATGGACCGGGTCTGGCATCTGCTTCTGCCATCTGTGCTCGGGGCCACCGGCGGTATTGCTATCCTGTCAAGATATGTTCGCAGTCAGATGCTGGAGGTAGAAGGACAGGACTATGTTCGAACAGCCAGGGCCAAAGGCGTTCCCGAGGAGCAGGTTCATTACAAGCATGCCCTAAGGAATGCCATGCTGCCCTTTGTTACTATGTTTGGTCTGATACTCCCCGGCTTGATTGGCGGCTCTGTTATTATTGAATCGATTTTTTCCTGGCCAGGGATGGGGCGGATGGCCTTTGAGGCCATCCTGGCACGAGATTATCCGATAATCTTGACGGTGAATTTCGTTTCTGCTGTCCTCGTGCTGGCTGGCACCTTTGTTTCTGATTTGCTCTATCTGGTGGTCGATCCGAGGATACGGCTATAATGAAAGATCCCGCTGAAACCGTGACTTCGCGTCTCGACGGAGAGGGCCCTTTAGCCCCAAGGCAGGGATTTTGGCAACTCCTCAGACAAAACAGGCTGGCCATTATCGGCCTTGCCATTTTCGTCGTATTCTTCTGTATTGCACTCCTGGGCCTTGGACTGACCAGCGGGAGGAATCCCACCTTTGACCCGGCTATGGTTAGGCTTCAGGAGAAGTTGCGACCGCCCTTTTCTGGGCCGAATCTTGAGACCTTGCGCTCTGAAGAGGTACCTCGGCTGGGGGTGTACGTATTTGGTACCGACGATTTGGGGCGAGATGTTTTTGCCAGGATGTTACAGGGAGCCTGGGTTTCACTGACCGTGGGGTTTGTGGCCGTGGGGATCTCGGTGGTTATCGGCATCTTCATGGGTGGGATAGCAGGTTACTTTGGAAAAGACCATATTTTTATAGATACTCTGATCATGCGATTTGTAGATATCATGCTATGTTTCCCGAGCTTTTTCCTTATATTGACCGTGGTGGCTCTCCTTCCGGCCAGCATGTATAACATCATGATCGTTATTGGATTGACCAGCTGGATGGGCACCACACG
>JBFEUB010000089.1:0-13571 GCA_041547605.1 Desulfobacteria bacterium | reverse complement strand
CTGCCAAACCTCTGAACGACGCCCACTTCATCGACGGCTACGGTATAAAAAGCAGAACTGCCAGCATAAAGAGCGACAATAATAAGCAGGATAATCCAGCCACCGGGCAGTTTCAGATTCTTGAATTTTTGAACGGCCTCTTCTACCCCCGGCGGCATACCGCCGCTTGACCGCTGGTGTTGTTGTTTCAACTTATCCCAATCCCATGCCATAAACTGCCCCCACTTTTCAGTCTTGGAAAAAAGGGTGAACGACACTATACTTTGAACATAGCCACACCGCCTCTTTTAGTCAAGGGAAAACGAACCTTAATTGGCGGGATGATACCCCATCTTCCGTCCCGAAAATGCTCATGAAGCAAGGAAAATGGCTTTTTGGCCATCCCACGTTTTTTGAACGAACCTGAAACACGACCCTAGAAAGTATCTCAAAAAAGTGGATCCGGGTTCAGGGCAAGGCGCAGGGTGGCGAAAAAGGGCAACATACACGGGTAGTATGTGAGCATTTTGAGTCGACTCGCAACGCCGCCATGGGGCGTCAGACGCATTTTTGGGATGGCTTCCAGTTCTTATTGACACCCAGCAGTCTACCAGACTATAGGGTTCGTATGAGGCGTATCAGAAAAAATATGGACAAACCTGCATCCCTTGGCACCGTCTTGCGGCAGGCCATAGAAGCCTCAAGAATTGATGTTGATTTGGACGCTTACAGGCTATGGCAGCAGTGGGAAGACGTGGTAGGGCCAATGATTGCTCAGAACACCCAACCGGAAGCAATTAAAGGCAGATTACTTCTGGTTCATGTATCAAGTGCCCCATGGATGCAGCAGCTCCAATTCTTGAAGCCTGAGTTGATCCAAAAGCTCAACGAGATCTTTGGGAAAGAAGTGGTCACGGATATAAGGTTCAAGATCGGTCCCGTATACAGGGATCCTTAATTGGCGTCTACCACCTGTTGGTGATGACTCGTCTTGGGTCCATACTCCCCCAGCATCTCTTTGGCTTCGTCAGTGTATGTTCCCTCCGATGCATAGATAATAAAAGGGACGTCGACCTCTAATCCTGGATTGCCATATTTTATCCCTTCCACAACAGCCAGTATCGCCTCTGAGTCTTTCTTGGGATGAATCCACCTGAGCCGTTTGGGCTCCAGCTTGACGGTTCGCATATGCACGATAAGATCGATTGCTCGATGGGCCGGATAGACTCCGACGAAGCGACCAGACGGCTTAAGTAGACTCTCGGCAACAGAAACGACATCCGACAGAGAGGCCTTGATCTCATGTCGCGCCACTGCCCGCTCCTCCTCTGGATTGATCCGCCCTGAAAGCAATCTACGATAAGGTGGGTTGCTAAAGACAACGTCGACCGACCCCGGAGTCAGGTATGACCTGAAATCCTTCATGTCTTCGTGGATAATTGTGATCCTGCCTTCCATGTCGTTTTCCCGCACATTCATGGAAGCCAGTCCTGCCAGATCCTTCTGTATCTCAATTCCGTAGATGTGTGCGGAAGGGGTCTGAAAGGAGAGAATCAGGGGAATGATCCCACAGCCGGTGCCAAGATCAACTGCGATGTCTGCGGGTTTCAAGTGGACATGGAATGCCAGAATTGCTGCATCGAGCGAAAACCGATAACCTTTCCTCTTCTGAATGACTTTCAGCCGACCTTGAAACAGGGTCTCCGTGGTAGTCATTTGGGATTGGTCATTTGGCATTGGGAATAGTGTTGTGTCTCAAAAACAATTGCAATTACTGACACTGGAGCCGAAAGCCTTTTCCGAAAGACATCGGGCAGCAGGCAGCGTTTACTTATCCCAAATCCTATTGATGACAAGGCCGTCCATTACCTTGGGGTAGAAATAGGTAGATTTCCTGGGCATGATGAGGCCGGCATCTGAGACCTCCTGGACCTCATTGAGACGAGTTGGATTGAGGATAAGTGCTAATGAACATCCCCCTCTATAAACCGCATCTAGGGCCTCTTCGACTGTGCTCGGATAAAGGATAGATCGCTCGTCATCCAAGGCAGCCCCGTTGAGGCCAAGAATCTTTTCAAGAACAACCTTTGTTACCATGGTGACATCAAGCTTTCTGAGGGGTTCCGGGATCTCTTGGCCAAGTAACCGATCCCGCATCCCCGTTTTCACCCGGAGCACGTGAAAGCCCTTGTCGTCTCGCAAAGCAGCCCCTATCACGGTGCTATTGGTCCCTGTCATTAGTTCACGCAAGGACGCTTGTTCAATCTGCCTTCGATCCGGACGACCAATGTCAAGGTCAAGCGTTTCAATATCAAAATAGGCACGGGCCTTGCGGACAAAGCCCTCAACCGTCCCTTTCTTGACATCACAGACTACGCGATGGACTGGACGCAGGGCAAGACCGGGGTCCTGCATGCTAGTGAGACACATCATGACGAAATGACACGGATCATTCGGAGCTAATGTGGGATGCCGGGATTTTATCCGATCGCGGTACTCCAGTGCGGTCCCATATCGATGATGTCCATCGGCGATGTACACGGGACGGTCAGCCAACTTCTTTCCAATCTCTTTGTGAATATTGCCATCCGTCACCCGCCAAAGTCGGTGGCGATACCCTTTTAGATCTTCAAAGTCAAGGTCCGGTCGGAGCGGTTCAACCGCTTCTCGAAGTAATCCAAGGATCTGGTTGTCACGGTCTGAAAATAGTGAAAATATCGGACTAAAATTCGCACGAGATGCCTCAATGAGCCTGAGCCGGTCCACGTTGGTGGCTGAAAAGGTCTTCTCATGGGGCCGTATGATCCCTTTTTCGAACCTTTCTAGCCCCACTACTGCCAGGAAACCTAACCGCGTACGAACCTCCCCATTCATCCTGAAGTCGATCTCCGTCACGTAGAAAGCAGGGTCTCTGTCCTGAGTCAGTAGTCGCTCCTCAAGCCAACTGTGGAAAAACTCCGCCGCACGGGTATAACGATTATTATACTCGGTGTCCTCTGGGAAGACCTTGCCCAAGATCAGGCGAATCATATTTTGAGGGTGTGCCTCGTAGTATGCTTGTTGCTCCTGTGCTGAAATAACGTCATGCGGGGGCGTGACCACCGCCCTGAGGTCAGGCACTTTCTCCGGATTATATAGGATCCCTCGAAAGGGGCGTATTCTGGCCATATGTAGGTGCTCCTAATCGGCTAGGTGCTTGATCATGACATTCGTGTTTCTTCTGGCAGAAAGAAATCTTAGAATGACGGTAACACTTTACGTGTTCGAAAAAGCCCGCTTTGCGAACGACATTGAGCGATTTTGGAACAAGGTTCATGGAGAGCGGAACGTCAAAATCGCAAACTGTCTGAGGGCGTTAGCCCGAGCTTTTGCGATTTAGCGGAGCGATTCACGAACCCCAAAAAACGCTCACGGAGTGAGCAAAATGAGGCTTTTTTCAAAGGGCTAAATTCATACGAATGACGAATATCGAATGTCGAACAAGGAAAAAAGAAGGAAAAACCTGGACGTTCGCAATTCCTTGTTCACTATTCTATATTCTTGTCTGATTCCTGTTTATCCGGGTTAGGTTGATATACTCAGCTTTTGCTTCTCCTAAGGGATCGAGGAATCCGGTCCAGCTTGAATACCGTGGTAAATTCCGCATTCCTGCTGATCCAAAGCTTATCAGCAATGATGGCATTGGTCAGCGAGTCCTTGAAATGCATCCAATCCTGAAAAAATCTTGGATCCTTGACTACCATGACAAAGTCTGCTTTCTTGATGGTCCCCTCCTGAAAATTCAGTTTCTTGCGGGCAATCTGTATCACGAAAGGTCCCCCACCCGTCTTGACCTGGATGGTCCGCTTCCATCCGGCAAGATCATTTTGAGCCCTAGAGCTTTTGACTGCCTCGCGGGCGAGATCATGGAGTTGGTCCATAACAACATGGAGGTCCTGTTTCGCTTTCCTCGTCGGTTTCGGAACCTTAGGTTCTTTGGGACTCGCCCAGTCAAGTTCGCTCTCAAGCAATCCCCTTTTCTTGCGCTGGGCCGCCTTCAGCTCAGTGAGCGGTACGGCAAATATATCGGTCGGTTTGCCCACCCGCTTATCACGAAAAACAATTTTCACCGGAGTTCCTTTCTTGAATATCCGCGGAGTGAGTACGCCTTTGGTCGTATAGACGTTGATAGGAAGTGCTGTGTCAGCACCCTCAAGCAAGACACGGCCGCGTCCAAAGGGAACCTGGTGCTGAAAAAGGGAGTGGGCAAAATAGGTAATGGGGGGCGTGCTATTCATGAACCCAATGTCAGGCATCTCAATGAGCTTGAGCTCCACAAAGTTGCACTCGGGACAGTAGCGCTCAAAAGGTGGCACCCGAACAATCTTGCATTCAGGACACCTGCCACCCAGAATGGTCCTTCGTTCTTTCAAGGCAAGGAAAAACGGAGAATGCTCCCCCTTTGTGCGCTTAAAGAAGGTAAACATGGCCTCGTTGGTTTGAAGGAAACGCTCGTCATCTATCTCGAGTACCTCTGAGCCCACGTCGGGAATCATATGCAGTGGAATGACTTTCTCTTTGGCCATCTTATGACCTCCTCTCGATGATCATCACGCACCCAAACTGCGCTATGGTGGAGCCTGTTCCGTGGATAAGGCCGCGGCTGAGTTGCCGGTGGATAAGCTCTCGCCGGGCGCTCCAGCAGGAAAACATATTGGACCCACCTACAAAGTGCCCCCCATAGGTGAGCCCGCCGCTAGGATTGACCAGGATGGGGCCGCCAAGGGTCATCAGGCCCTCATTGATGAGGTCATCGGACCTGCCCAGTTTCGTAAAGCCCATCTCGGCCATGGTGATCTGCAGTTGTTTGATAAAGGCGTCGTGTAGTTCAATAACCTGAATCTCTTTGATAGGATCCTTAATACCAGCCATCTTGTAGGCCGCTTGGGCCGCAAGATGGTCCGACATGATCCGGTGCATCAGCTTGTGTCGAAGGTCTTTGCCCGCCACGTGGTGCTCATTACTTGCCCCAAGACCGGTTATCCAAATGGGAGGTACCCCCGCATTCTTGCACATTGCCTTTGCCTTGTCCTTGGAGGCAAAAATAACGGCCCCTGCCCCTTCAGTATAGATACAGGTTTCAAGGAGCTTAAAAGGGTAGACAACATACCGAGAATTCATGGCCATTTCTGCAGTCACCCGCTCACCATACCGCTGCGCATAGGGATTATTCTGGACCTGTTGAGACAAGATCTCCGTAATCTTGGCGGACACCTCGTCCGTAAGATCTTCCGGGTATTCATCCATGTACGCCAAGACCACTTCTGCATAACTGTCTGATGCGGTCCAGCCGAGTTCCCGTTCGAAATACGTATCACCAGACCAGCCGATCGTCTTAATCACCTCAGGCGTTGAAGTTTGGGAAGTAAAATCAAAACAATCTGTGGCCTTTTCCACACCCAGACACATCACCACATCGTACAAGCCGCTGGCAACCAACGAATAGCCCGTAAGCATGGCATAGGATCCGGTAGCCCCTCCGGTGGTCACGCGCAATCCGGGTTTGTTGGCCATGCCGATGATCCCTTGCAGAGGATGTTCCGGGATAGCGGAAAGCTCAAATATATCGTTATATATTCCATAAACGACAGCATCCACATCCTTCACCGAAATACAGGCATCTTCCAGGACTGCCTTGACTGCCATTTGAGCCAGTCCATAATAGGTGCGCTCCACCCATCGTCCTTTGCACTTGGTGATGCCCGCTCCAACAACAGCGACTTCTTTCACCAGTCTTTCCTTTCCCTGATCGTTATAACCTAATCAGAATTCGAACTACTTTTAGTTCCTGGTAATTTATTGCCTTTCAAACGAGGAAAATTGCCGTCTAATGCGTGGATATTTCCAATACATAATTTGGGCTCAGGAGTTACGAGTACTAAAAAGAGAAACCTTGTGCAAGCTCAAAATAGGCTGCACCCCGCATATTGACAGACTTACCCAAAAGGGTTATTAAACCTTTCATTGATACCCCATCTCCCGTCCTGACGAGTCGGGATCAAGGATTTGTCCCGCGTATCTCGGCGGGACTTCACCCTTGACGCCTTGGATATGGGGTATCCTCGGCTTTTGCTCAATTAAGGCAAAGGATCGTTTTAAGGCGCATAATGGCAATGCACTGAATCTTCCAAAGCGACTTTGTTTGTTGCCCAACAACCTGAAAACATAACGCAACAGCATAGAAGCAAACAGCACATCGTGCTTCGTCCAAGCAGGGTCCCGGAGAGGTTGCCGAGTGGCTGAAGGCCCCGCTCTCGAAAAGCGGTATCCCGATAAATCGGGATCGTGGGTTCGAATCCCACCCTCTCCGCCAGAGAACTTTCATTGACCGCGCCACTAATAACGCTCAACCAACAACGGGTAACTGGTTGGCGAAGCAGTTGTGCGCGTTCAGAAAGTCACTGAGATCATCGGAGGTTACGGGTTAATAGTTACAAGTTTATCATACCCCGCGGAACCGGGGCCTGGAGAGATGTCCGAGCTGGCTGAAGGAGCACGACTGGAAATCGTGTGTACTGCCAAAAGCGGTACCGAGGGTTCGAATCCCTCTCTCTCCGCCAAGGCATTTAACGTGGTCACGTGCGAACTTAGGGGCTTCACCTGGATTGCACGAGTGGGATGTGATGGGTAGTAAGAGGGAATAACACAAGGTATTTTGTGCATGTCTTATCTCGTATTGGCCCGAAAATATCGCCCCCAAACCTTTGAACAGGTCATTGGTCAGGATCATATAACGCAGACCCTCAAGCATGCTATCCAAGGGGATAGGCTTGCCCATGCTTTACTCTTTGCCGGTCCTAGAGGTATCGGCAAGACCTCGGTCGCGCGGATACTCGCCAAGGCAATGAACTGCAAGGAAGGGCCCACCCCCGCCCCGTGCAACGTATGCTCGTCGTGCAAAGAGATCACGGACGGCATTGCAGTTGACGTGTTCGAAATTGATGGAGCCTCCAATAGAGGCATTAACGAGATCCGTGAGCTCCGAGAAAATGTAAAATACATGCCTGGCCACAGCCGGCACAAAATCTATATTATCGACGAAGTCCACATGCTCACGGCTGAAGCTTTCAACGCTCTGCTCAAGACCCTTGAGGAACCGCCGACCCATGTCCTGTTTATGTTTGCCACAACTGAGTCCCATAAGATTCCCATCACAATCTTGTCCCGATGTCAAAGACACGACTTCAAGCGCATCGGGATAGAAGACATACTCAAACAGTTGGAAGTCATCTGTCAGGAAGAATCCTTTCAAATCAGTGACAACAGCCTGCGGCTTATAGCCAGGGAAGCGGACGGGAGCATGCGTGATGCCCTGAGTCTCCTCGACCAGGTCATGGCTTATTCTGAGGGGGCTGCCACTGACAACCAGGTACTTGATATTATGGGTGTAGTAGAGCGAAAGGTAATTTTTGACCTCTCTTCCGCTCTGCTTACCACGGATGTCATAAAGGCCCTCAGCTTGCTTGACGAAGTTCACAACTGTGGTCACGATTTGAAGCGGCTTGCAATGCAGGTGGTAGAGCACTTCAGGCATCTTCTCGTTATCAAGATGGGTGGCGATGTGAACACCCTGGTTGATGTGCCCGCACACGAACTGACACGCATGAAACAGCAGGTCGAAAACCTCTCTTTCGAGTCCCTCAACCAAATCTTCACCACCCTGTTTCAGGCAGAGGTGGGCATAAGGCTTTCTCCACAACCTAAGCTGGGCCTGGAGATGCTCTTCATGAAGATTGCCCAGTTAGAGCCTGTTGTATCTTTTGATGAAATCATCAAGAAACTGGACTACCTCGTCCAGGAGGTCGACACCGGCCATGCTGTTGCCCGGGGAAAAGAAGTCCGAGAAGTGCTGCAACCTGAAACGCCTGTCACCCCGCAACCGACTGCACCGCGGCAAGAGGTAGCGTCATCCCAAAATCCTGAACAGACCTGGCAGCAGCTATTAGGCGTCTTTGGAAAAGAGTGTCCGGCCCTTGCACCGAACCTCGAAAGGGCCACCCTAAGCAGGATTGGCGACGATTTCCTGGAAATCGCGGTTACCGGAAACTCCTTTAGCAAAGCTAGACTTCGGGACAAAAAGAGCGTGGCTGCTCTGCAGAAGGTTTGCGAGCAGTTTTTTAAACGCAATATGAAAATCAAGATCGTTGACTCCGGAAAAGGCGCTCCACAAAAAGGCCAGCATAAGGAAAGCGACAAGGAAAGACGTCTGAAGAAGGAGGCGCTATCCCATCCTCTTGTGACAGATGCCGTGGAGATCTTTCAGGGCAGGGTGGTAGATGTGAAAATCCTGTAGTTTCCATCCATCAATGGCTCTTTTTTTGTCGAGCAACGCTTCGCGCCCATCGAAAAAACACCTCATTGATGAATTGGAAACCCATTGCATGTGCAACATGATGCAAGATATCCTCAGGCGGCTGCTTTAGGTGGCTCCAACTTTGTTATAGGAATTCATTGCATATTAACAAGGTCCGGAGATCGTGAGCCGAATGGGAGATACCCGGCAGCATGCAACTGGCAAGACTAACGATAAACAAATGTGGAGGTAGAACATGGCAAAAGGCATGGGTAACATGATGAAGCAAGCACAAAAACTGCAGTCCAAGATCTTTAAACTGCAGGAGGAGCTGGCTGAAAGGACAGTTGAGACGACAGTCGGCGGCGGTATGGTAAAGGCTGTTGCCAGCGGCAAACAGGAGTTGTTGTCCATCAAGATAGACCCCGAAGTGGTGGATCCAAATGATGTACAGATGCTGGAGGATTTGATTGTAGCTGCTGTCAATGATGTGCTCAAAAAAGCACAAGAAATGGTCTCCGAAGAAATGACAAAACTCACCGGCGGGTTCAAGATTCCAGGTATAACATGACAATGGAGTCCTATCCCCGATCCCTCGTTAGCCTGATCAAGCACCTATCAAAGCTTCCCGGTATTGGCGAGAAGACCGCAGCACGTCTGGCTCTGCACATCCTTCGCTCATCAGATGAGGACGCCAAAGCGTTATCTCGGAACATTCTTGAGGTCAAAGAGAAGATAAGGTTTTGCTCAAAATGTTTCGGACTTTGTGAGACAGACCCCTGCAGGATCTGTCTGAACCAGAATCGGGACCATACCATCGTATGCGTGGTTGAACAGCCCAACGATTTAGTCGCCCTAGAGAAGTCAGGTGCGTTTCAAGGGGTGTATCACGTGCTGCACGGAGCCCTCTCACCCATGAATGGCATCGGACCGGATGACCTAAGGATCAAGGAACTCGTTGAGCGTATCACGCAGGATGACATTAAAGAAGTGGCTCTCGCCACCAACACCAATGTGGAAGGAGAAGCCACAGCATCATATTTGGCCCAGGTCCTGAAGGGATATCCCGTGTTGGTAACCCGGATAGCCACAGGCGTGCCCGTGGGGGGTGACCTGAAATACCTGGATGAAGTCACGCTAAGGCGTGCCATGGAAAGGAGAGAAAGTATCTGAGGTGCCAAAGCCTTCGGATTTCTTTGAATGCCAAAAGTGCGGCGAGTGCTGCAAAGGGTATGGGGGTGCATTTGTGAATGATCATCAAGTTGAGCGCATCTCGCATTACCTGGGCATAGATAGAAAGCGTTTCCTTGCAGATTACTGCGATTGGTCTGGGCAGCGGCCCATGATCAAAACTGCAGAGTCGGGTTATTGCATCTTTTGGGACGAGCTGTGTACCATCCACGAAGTTAAACCTCGCATGTGCAAGGTTTGGCCCTTTATTGAGAGCATTTTGGTAGATATGTCAAACTGGGCTGTTATCAAGTCAATGTGTCCTGGAGTTCGTGAAAATGGCAACCCGGATGATCTTGTCGCGTGCGTGAAGGCCGTTCTCGCGCAATACGACAAAGTGCAGGGTTCCGGATAGTTTTCGGAGCTGTCCATTCTGCATGCCACTCACGGTTAAGTCGTCAAGTGATCGAGTCGTTGAGTATTCTTTCAATCCAACCACTCAACTGATCGACGTCTCAACTATTTACCCAACTTTAAAGGAGCCACATCTTGATCGGTGTTTTTGATTCCGGTATTGGCGGTCTCACGGTGGTTAGGGCCGTAAAGCGTCATTTGCCCGACTATGATATCCTCTATTTCGGAGATACAGCACGGACCCCTTATGGCACAAAAAGTCGGGAGACCGTCATCCGGTATGCCATTGAGGACGCAGAACTCCTTCTTCAAAAGGGGGCCCAGATGCTTGTCGTAGCATGCAACACGGCTTCCAGCATAGCCACCAACACCCTGAAGGAGCGGTTCGATGTGCCCATCCTTGAGGTCATATCACCCGCTGTCAAGATGGCAGTTTCAGACCCCAAAAGGAGGCGTGTAGGGGTGATTGGAACGAGGGCCACAGTGAACAGCGGGGTATACGAAGAGAAGATCAAGGCTGTTCGGCCAGAAATGATGGTCTATGGAGAGCCCTGTCCCCTGCTGGTGCCCCTGGTAGAAGAGGGCTGGCTCAAGAAGGGAGAAACCAGAAAGATTGTGAAGAAATACCTGCACCCTCTTAAGAGTAAACAGATTGATATCCTTATCCTGGGCTGTACACACTATCCCCTGTTAAAGGAGATCATACAGGCGAAAATTGGCAAACGTGTGAAGGTCATTGACTCATCAGAGGTACTGTCCAACTCGGTCACGGAGTTTCTCCGCCAGCATCCCGATGTTGATAGCAGACTCAAGAAAAGCGGGACTTGCCAATTTTACGTGTCAGATGTAACAGACCAGTTTCAAAAGATCGCCAAATCCATACTGAAAACAGTCGTCACCTTGAAACATGTTGAACTTTAACCGAATCTAGAGAAGAATTGTCATACCTTATTACTTCTGCAGCTAAGCATTGAAAAAGCGTAAAATGAAAGGATGAACACGAGACATGACAAAGGACAAACAGCTTTCAATATTCTTGAGAAATGTTCCTGGCGAGCTGGGACGATTTGCGGACTTGATGGGAGGTTCCAACATCAACATTCTGGCTATGTTCATTCAAAATGCAGCCGACTACATACAGGAAATGTTTGAAGCCCGCGGAAGGTCTATCAAAAGAACCGCTTCGGCCGCAAGCTATGGATCAGTCATCAAAGAGGCGAAACAATATTCCCTGATACGCGTTGTTGTAGACCAAGCGGCAAAGGCCCTAGACATCCTGAAGCAGGCCAATTACTGGGTAACCACCTCGGAGGTTCTGGTCATGAAACTGGAAAATAGACCGGGTACGCTGGCTAAAATCTCAAAGCAGTTCGGCGATGCCAATATAAATATCAATTACGTATACGGTTCTGGGGTCTCGGACGTACAAACAGCAATGTACGTCTTCCACGTCCCCAATGTCGACGAAGCCCTCAAATCACTCTCTGGATGATGCAACCCGAGGGGTGGCCCTGATAAATAAAGCGCCTGGGAGACTAAGCAATCATGGCCAACTGTAAAAGTTTTGAGGCTTTCCCAGCAAATGACTTTTGGTGATCGGGTTTATTCTCGTTACTCAACCCGTGAAACTTTTACCTTAATTGAGCGAAAGTTCAGGATGCCCCAGATCCAAGGCGTCACAGGGTGAGGCTATAGTAAGCTATGCCGAACCCTTGACCGGCTCGCCCCCCCGCAAACCGAGTCCTTCAGGGCGGGGTCGAGGGGAGCTATCCCAAAATAGCCGTCTTCCTTACCGGGATGCGAAGCACTGCCGCTAGGCAGAACCGCCGCCCTCGAGGGCGGAGAAGCTTCACAACGCAGGAGATAGGGTACCATGAGCTTTCCCTAAGGGTAAACAAAATGAAGAACAAAGACAAAAACCATATTTCACTGACAGAAGTGATATAAAATCTCTAACAAAGCCAAAAATATTCTTTTATCTTAATATGATCCAATGTTTCTTCATTCTGTTTACGCTCAGTTGAAGTTTTAGCCGAGTAGGTGACATGATTAAGGCATTTGTTGTGGTGTCATTAACTTGGTGGCTGATCCTATTCCCATCCGCAGGGATGACCCAGGAAGGAAAGCCAACCAAACTGCATTATGTTGGTATTACGGCTGGGGGGGCATTTTCCGAAGACTTAGAAGCCTCGGAGAGGACTCTCTTCCATACTTCCTTGCCCGACACGAACTTGTCAGATGCGCTTATGTTCGGTGTAAGGGTCGGTCACACGCCGCAGATGTGGTATAAAATGTCCCCCATAGTGGTAGAACTCGAGGCCTCCATGATCACCAAAACAGATGCCAAGAGTTCCAATTACCTGTTTAACCCTGT
Organism: Desulfobacteria bacterium; assembly: GCA_041547605.1. Lineage (GTDB taxonomy): Bacteria > Desulfobacterota > Desulfobacteria > Desulfobacterales. The sequence continues at coordinate 1,302 of JBFEUB010000089.1, read as the reverse complement.
TGGTTCAAGCGTAACTTTTACCTCAGATATTTTTGTAAGAGACATCATGCTGAACTTTCTTTTGCGACATCCATATGGCCGTGTCCATCCTTTCGCCGGCTTTGGATTAGGCTGGGCATGGTTTGACATAGAAAATGCGAGATTGATATTGGAACCGGGATTTACATGGCCGGGAACCGCAAGCGGAGTGAACAACCAAGGTGATCTAAGTGATGATGCTTTTGGATATCAATTTCTACTGGGTGTCACCTTCGATGTGACGGACGCTGTTTCGCTGGACTTCGGGTATCGTTACTTTCAAACAGAACCCGAGTTCACATTTCGCCAAGCTGCCTATACCGAATTTGAAGAACCGGTTGACCTCAATGTGAAGATGACTTACAAGACACACGTCATTGGATGTGGCGTAAGTCTTTGGTTTTGATAGACACCGTACCAAAAAGTGAAAAAAAAAGTTGTACCTGATGCGGACCAGTGGCGTCGTTTTTTTGCACGAACAGCGGCTTGCAGGCAATCGTCAGCCTAGAAGCTATCTCAAAAAAGTGGGTCAGGGTTCAGGGCAGGGCGTGGGGCGGCACGCAGTCCCGCCGCGGCGGGATTGAGCATTTTAAGTCCCGATACATTGGGACAACGCTGCCATGGGGCGTCAGACGCATTTTTGAGATGGCTTCTAATGTTTCGAGACCGCATTTCCGGTCTCACCCTATGACACGCGTCAATATTCCAAAATAGTCTCACGTCGTCTTATGATAAGAGTTAGCAATCTCTCAAAGAACTGCCTGCCTCGTGGCTTTTACGTTTGGCTGGGTATCTGAAAAGCCAGTTGTCAGTCTATGAGAATGTGGAACTAAGAAATGAAAATTAAGGTCGAAAGTAAAAAGATCCTTAAGGCCGTAAAGAAGTTGCACGGCGTTGAAATTGTATTGGAGAACCCTCACGATGCCAAAGAGGCAATCAATCTGATTCTGACAAAAACGAATCTATTTAAGGGTGATGATTGTGAGAAACTGAGGGACGTCAAAGTGACCTCTTTCCAGGAATATGAGACCTCGGCAGTGGATTATAAGATGGTATTTCTGTTGGAGTTCTTGTTTGAAGATAATGTATCTTTAGAAACAAAAGTTGCTTTAATCAAAGAATTACAAGACTTCTTTGCCAGAGTCTAGTGTTGTGTCCCAGGAGTTTGTTCCAAGAATATGGAATCGCCAAAAAGCCATTTTCCTTGCTCCGTGAGCATTTTCGGGACATCAACTTCGCTCCGCTAAATCATGCACACAGTGGTTCTGTTCAAGCCGTCAGGCG
>JBFEUB010000088.1:0-13584 GCA_041547605.1 Desulfobacteria bacterium | reverse complement strand
TTTGAATTCTCCTGGCTAAATCGCGCACGCAGTGAAGCGGAGCGCAACAACTCGGGCGGAGCCCTCAGACAGCTTGCAATTTTAAACGCCAGTCACATTCAAAAATCTTCTCCAAAATTGCACAATGTCGTTCGCCAAATAGTATTTTCAAACATCAACGACTTGCGAGCAAACGGAACATATTTTTGACAATCAGTCTAAGTTGGCTCATAGCAGCACCGTTGATTGCCATCGGTGTTGGCGTGACAGCCTGGTCAGCGTGCCATTTCCTGAAGGTGAAGGGGACACCTGTACCCTTCAACCCTCCACCGACGCTCGTAATGACCGGTCCGTACCAATTTGTCAGAAACCCGATGCTGACGGGGGTCTTTCTCCTCCTATTTGGAATTGGCTTCGCCATCAAGTCACTCTCACTTGTCGTCTTATTCACTCCACTCTTTGTCTTGGCAAACGTATGGGGGCTCAAAGAGATAGAGGAGCCGGAGCTCGTGAAGCGATTGGGAGAAGACTATGTTTGCCTATCAAAAGCGAACCCCGATGTTCATACCTAAAATGAGGCTCAGAAAGTGACGAGCATTCCTAATATTCGGTGTATCGCAAGCGAGAGGCCTCGCAACAGATCTGGACTTCACCCCGTTCCAGCTACTTTTCCGATAGGGTCATACAAATTTCAGTAGCAGGACTTCACCGGAAGAACCCGACCCAAAATTCATGATAAAACGAAATCCGACGTAACGGTATATTATAACACTATATTATTGTTGATCGGGGCAACGCCAATGTTGTTTCAACAGTGGTTTGCTATCGTTAACCTGAGAGTCTTGGTAACTAAGACCTGGCACATGGAAACTGTAATACTACTAGACAAGCAACACCAAAACGAGAAATATCTTCCAGCAAGGCTTTTCATTGATCTTCATTCTCACATGCCGTCATCGGCCCCTTTCTTCCTGCTTCGACTCTTCCACACCCTCACTACATGAGAGGCTTCAGCACAACTATCTGATATAGTTCGCAAAAAAATCTAATAATCCTACGAAGCCGTCCTTTCGACAAAATACCTATATTTATTACGTATTTTATACCCAAAAGTTAGGCGTTGACACACAAGCCGTGTCAGGCATGATGAGGCACCGTATTCCCCGGGATCTTTCCTCATGCCGAGCACTGAAAAGCAGCTTGAACGAAGGAGACACGAGCGCTTCCAAGTCCCGACGGGCGCAGTTGTTGGATTCGGGCCTCGTTATTTCAGACTAGGTCGCGTCATAAACGTAGGGATAGGTGGACTTGGGTATAGTTATGTGGCTGAAGAAGAATTCCCAAATTTATCATCTGAATTAGACATATTCTCAGCCGCTTGGGATTTCTATTTGTACAATATCCCGTTTGTAACTGTTTGGGATGTTGAAACTGACGGCATGCTTTACAGTTCCACAAAAATGAGACGGAGCGGCATACAATTTAGACAGTTGACGTCAGCCCAGATGTCTCGGCTCGAATATTTCATCGAGAAACAGGTGACTGGTTCGATATAAATTTAGAAGCCATATCCATAAAAATGGTCAAAGAGCGGGGGCATGGTGACTATTGCTCTGCCTCAAGCCTAAAAGCCCAGAACCAAGCCCTTCTCATAAGACGCAACGGAAAACCGGTGAGGCTTGCTCTTCAGGGCTTTTTCACGTTGGCACCTTGACATTTTGGTGTCATTCGCGTACCTACTCATTAGGCATGACGCTTTTCTGTCGATTCGTGTCGTGTCTCCTTTCTAAACCCCTGGTGGGACTGCACCCGCCGGGGGCTTTTTTGTGCTCTGGCTCCTTGATTTGTTCGCCATTATGTTTACTTCAATACATTAAGCGCCCCGAAGAAAAACCCTTATGCACGGCCGCCTCAGTTTTGTGAAGTTTTATCCGAAAGGACGAATCCTGGGGCAGTGGTGAAATAGAAAACAAAAACTCTGAGAACGGAGTAGCGACCTCGCCGCCGGATTTCCCTTAACTCAGATAAGGCCATGGGGACACCGCAATCTTGGCTCACTCCTACGTCCGCTACTGCCAAAACCGACCCCGTGGCCTTTTTATCGGCCGCTTCTTGGCCTCCGCGTCCACCCATCCCTGAATGTGATTAGAATCACCCCCCCTTCTGATTGGTATTATTTCTGCGATAAAAATAGCATTTCATATGGGAAAAATCGGGAATGCTCTGTATGGAGTGCGCGTTCAACTTTTTGATAAAATGCATGAAACAGTCCAATGCAACACAGGGGCATAGATGGAGAAAGCATTTATACATCAAATAGAAGAAGCCATGCCCGGTCTCGAACTGCTGGTAGAATGTAAACGCTACAAGCCGGGATTCGGTTTCACCTGTGAGGCAGAAGACGTTGGACTCGACTCGTATGTCAAGTGTCTGGAGTGGGATTCAAAAAACTGTCCGTCCTCGTTTAGATATGGTCGTACCTATTACTGTACATCTCCGGCTCGTATTTATATCGCTAAAATCAGAAAAATGACTTGGAACCATCTTCCCTAACCGCCGGTTTGTACCTGAAAATACGGGATCAGGCCTTGACATAGGACATTCCGGCTCACGCTTCATTTATAGTTAGGGTGGCATTGAGATATGGACCGCGATAGTCCATTTTCAATACCTGACCCCTCACGCCTCCAATTAACAGGTATTTTTCGCCACAGCCGTATAGGTATTTCTTCCTATTGAGTATGCACTCAAGTTTCCGATAAAATTAATTGTAAATGATCTCAGCGCATGTACAGTACCCAAGGAGGTCACAGATGGACCAAGCATTTATTCAGATAACCGAAGACCTGACAGAGCTCTTCCACTTCGAGGGTCGGGTATGCCCAGGGGAGGGTAGCGCTGAATATCTTTGCAGCGCAAGAATGTTGGTCTTGAATCACATCTCGTGTGTCTTGAAGAACACCCCTTCGCATGTAAATTTGCAGTGTCCTTTGGTCTTCAGCATTTTTGTCACTGTACCCGTCGTGTCCAAATTGCCAAGTACTTCAAGATGTAGTGTGTAGCTATTCCATAGTATCTTGTTCACACGATATTGGGGTTGTTCCGTTGCGAAATTGGTGTTGCTCCCTATGAAGGGTATGGCCAGGTTCCCGATGAAAGAGTTGAACGCGGTACTTATGTCATCTTGGTCCAGACACACTATGCCAAAGGGGATCGCAGATGGAACACGCAAATGTGCAGATGGGGGATATAGCAAACGCCTTACACGGACTAAAACTGCTCATAGAATTTGAACGCTACCAGCCGGGTGCCGGGTTCAGATGCAAAGCTAAAGACATTGGACTCGACTGCTATGCTAAGTGCCTTGAAAAAGATTCAAACAGCTGCCCATTCTCGGTGCCTTATGGTCGTTCTTATTACTGTACATCTCCTGCTCGTGTCTATGTCGCCAACGCACTGGAGAAGTAGCCTGCAAAATCAACTTGGTATCTACAAATAAGCAAGGAGGCTTTGACGATGTCACTATTGGAAAACGTGATTGCCTTATTTTTTCAAGTCGATGTCATCAAGCTCCTGGCCAGTAGTTTTCTGATTCTCACTCTTTATTTGTTTGCGTTAGAGTTCCTCAGGAATCGCCATCACAGAAGAGAAAAACAACCCTGAGCCCGGACTTTTCTTGGCGAATATACGGGCACAGGATTCTCGCCGGCCCCACTGCTTAAGACAGCCGAGTGGAGCATGGAAAGGGAATCCGTGGTTTTTTTTGGGAATGGGGCCAGGTCTTCCCATGGGACACTCAAGAGCGTGAAAAGCAGGATGCCCTTGAACTGCAATAGCCAGCGCATTCCCTGTAACTTCCTACAGGGAATCTTCAATTGTTTAATGACTCAGCAAGAAGATAGGGGATGGCGTATGGCTAAGCTGCATGGCGCAAGGGGAATAGTATGCCTGCTCCCAATAGCGCTATAGATCCTTCCGGGACCCTCCTGTCTGATCGCTACACTCTTTTCCTACCCCTGAAATACAGCCTTGTGTCCTGCAAAATACAGTATTGACCCACCTTTCCATTCCCAAAAATGTGCTTACGTTGCCACAAAGAATCGGATGCTGGGAGGTTTTTTGCCGGTTACCCATAATCTCGCCTCATCCGAAGATTGCCGAAGGGGGGTTCATATGGAACAAGCACATGATTCGGTCACGGCAGAAATCATGGGCAGACCAAAAGTGCCACAGGATTGTAAGTGCTACAAACTGGGGTTCGGAGTTTTTAAGGCAAGAGATATTGGACTTGAATCATTGGTTGAGTGTTTGGAGGAAGAACCCTACACCTGCCCATTTTTGATGTCTGATGGCTATTCGAACTACTGCAAATGTCCCGTTTGCGTCCATATTGCCAAGGAATGGCGGGCAAATAGGCTGCCGATCTCGTTCCACTTTTCATACTTCGCCATCTCGCCAACCGAGAACTCCTTGGTAGCAGATAATTACTTCCACGACTTTTATGCTCAGTTATTAGAGTTTTGAGATCGGGGGCTGAGGGTTTTCCCTCTTTTCGGCCTCCCGGCCTTTCCGTTTCCCTTGCCGTCATGTAAGAAAATCACTTTTCGGTTTCGTGCCATAGTATTTTTTTGCAGCAAAAATTTGGCATTTTACGTGAAAAAATTAGTAGACTTCTGGATGGTGTCCGATGCAATCTGCAATTAAAATAAGCAGTCGTATAGGTTTTATGTTATACGAAAAGACAAGTCTGGGGTCGGTGATGATGTATTTTCTCCAGCAGAAAAACTCCCCGGATCCGGTAACGAGCCTGACCTCGGATTTCTTTTGACCTATTTAAGGCCATAGGTTCTTCCTACCCCTCCTTCTTCAAGTAGCCAAAAAGAGAGAGCCTTATGGCCTTTTATTTTGCCCTTTCTCTTTGCTCCCGATTCACCCGTTCTTTTAGAGACAACAGAACGCATCTCAAAAATGCGTCTAAGTCCCCATGCCGGCGTTCCGGGTCGGCTCAAAATGCTTACATACTGCCCGTGTACGCTCTGCTTTTTCGCGGCCCCAAAACCCTGATCCACATTTTTGAGATGCGTTCTCAACACCCTGTTTTGGCGTTTAAGCGTTACCATAGGTTCTGAGGGGCATTGACAGTTCACCGCGTGAGACTTGAAGTTGCTTTGGAGAGTAGGAGAGACAAAAAGCGTCCTGCTGAGGAAGGCGCCGACAGGGTTTGAGGAAAGACAACGCTGTGAAGAAATTTCTATGTACTGAAACGGCAATGCACATACTGTTTGTATCCCGAAATACCAAAAGAAATAGCTTTACGGACAGATTTGAAAGGAGATCGGAAGGGTCTTTCCGGGATTGTGTAGCTTGGATGCGGTGACCGGTTATGGATTCCGGAAACCCATTACAATATGTCACGCCCCATCAACAAGCTCCTCCAGTGACCACCGTTTTGGCCGAGATTACTTATTTTTAATGGGTATTTTATACGTGAAAAAAAAGTGTTGACTTTCATTTTTCTGTGTGTCTAAATTTTTTTAAGATTATGTATTCCAGAGCCATATTCATTACCTGTTCATTCGATATGTTGCAATGAGGCCTACGGCGGCAGGACGCGCATTTTCTCGGTCCTGTTTTTCTACCAGGGGGCGTTTGTGCCCTCATAGTCGCTTCAGTTTTTTGCATAAGGAAGCCACAGGGGTTGCAATTGGAACCAAAGCAGAAGTGGGACATGGGAGAGCTCACAAGCGGGTTGCAGTGTCCCCACGATTTCATGTGCTACAAATATCACTTTGAGCCTTTAGAAAGAGGCTGGGATCCTCAAAAAGGTCGTCCACATCTGAAGTGCTTTCATGATCCTCACCTCAACTGCAAATTCTCATTTGGCTTTGGCAAGACGTATTATTGTTATTGCCCCTCTGCAGTCTATATCGCCAACAGGTTGATGCAGCGGTACCTGTAGCCTTACCTCCTTAGCTGTCCAGGTGAGGCTGTACTCCAAACACATGGCCCAGTCCTTTGCCGGCCCCTACCTCACCTTTAGGCAGACGTGAGGGAATCATCCCCCTTTTGTATTGGATCTCCATGAGGATTTTTTCTGCAAGAAACAGGTATCTCACCCGCAAAAAAAGCGCACTGCCTTTATAGTGTGCGGTCAACTTGTTAATAAGATATATAAAAAGCCAATTGGAAACGATCTTCTTTTACACGCAGAATGCCAATGGGGATGCTACGGGAAACATGCAAATATGCGGGGATTAGAAGAAGTCGTAAAAACAGAGTAAACAACCTGAGCCATAAAACTACTGAACAACATCTGACAAACGGCCCCAGCGATACATGCACTCAAGGCACCAGGTAATACACGGCTTTGTGAGCTCACCACAGAACCGTGCGTGGCTTGAAAATGTAGGTTGATTCCAAAAGACTTCGAACTGAATGAAGAATATGCAGTGGAAAGGCTTTGAGTCCCGGATTTGTTCAGACACACAATCCTCATCATCCCTATTTGAGGAGTCTTTGAACCGTCTGCAGGAGTTCTTGTAGTCCTATCGGCTTGTGCAGAGTGCATGCTGCCCCAAACAGCTTTGCCGCGTCGAGGTACTGATCTGATCCAATTGCCCCCCCCCCGGAAATAGCGATAATTTTCACTTCGGGAAACTCTATCCGCAGGTCCCTGATTGTCTCAAGGCCTTCCTTTTCAGGCATGATGATGTCTGTAATGATCAAGTCAGCTGGTTTCTCCCGCTGAAGCATGAGCCCCTCTTTGCCATTTGAAGCCTCCGATACCACGTATCCCGATCGTCCCAACATCTCTTTAAATACCGTGCGTATCTGTTCTTCATCGTCTATTATAAGAATTTGCTGCATAACAAAGTCTCCAAAATCAAGTCAAACCGTTCATTGACGTGGTCTTTCAAAGATACAGGGAGCAAAAACTTCTGTGTTCCGATCATCAAGTGCGTTTTCCCCGCAGGCCCTCTCCCTTTGGACACTTTTTACATCGATAAAGCCTTTTTCATCGCAACTTCCAGCGCCTTAAATTCCCTCTCCACTTCTGATTGCGCGCTTTCGGCTTCTGTCCATGTTCCATTTTTGCCTATGAGCTCCAGTCGGTAGACGGCATCATACGCACGCTTAGCACCAAAATAACCTACAGAGCCTTTTAAGGTATGAGCAGCTTTCTGAACCGCACCAGCATCACCTCTGACCACGTTTTCCCGGAGCTTGGCAATTTTGTCTGCGGCGTCTTCTAAGAACAGGCTGGCAACTTCTTCGAGGAGTTCTTTGTCTCCATCTACGACGCTCATTGCCTTGGATAAGTCAAATACATCCTGGGCCGGTGGCATAACATGTTTTGAAGCATAACGACGCTCTTTGTTTTTTTGTGGTCCATTCGCCAAGTTCTCGATGGTTAAAAAGAGGTCTGCTTCTCTTATCGGCTTGGATACATAGTCGTCCATGCCTGCGGCAAGACATCTTTCCCGGTCTCCCTTCATGGCATGGGCTGTCATGGCCACAATAGGGATATGTCCATCGTTTGCTTTCTCCCCATCTCGGATCAGCTCGGTTGCCTCAAATCCGTCCATCTCAGGCATTTGGACATCCATTAGAATGAGATCAACACTTTGTCTATCAAAGGCATTCAGCGCTTCTCTGCCATTTGAAGCAAGGACAACACGGTGCCCTCGTTTTTTCAACATCGTTGCAGCCACCTTCTGATTCACCAGATTGTCTTCAACGAGCAGGATAGTGAATTTTCTTTTTTCGTCTTGGACAGCAGGGCATGGAATGAGAGGAACCTTTTCATCCATTGGATGTCCCAAAGCCTTCATGATTGCATTCAAAAGTTCAGATTCCTTTACCGGCTTAACCAAATGTCCTGATATCCGAAGCTGTGTCCATTGGGCTGCGTCTCCTTTTCTGCTGACAGCAGTGAGCGGTATGATGTCCACCTCTGAACCGTAGGGGGCTGCTCGTATGCTTTTTGCTACCTCAAATCCGTCTTTGTCGGCCAATCGTGAGTCGAGTAAGAGGATCTGATACGGTTTTTCAGCTTGAAAGGCCTTCTCCATCATAGCAAGGGCCTCCTCCTCATTCGCTGCCTCACCAGGCTCAAGACCCCAAGAAGACGTCATTTCCTTGAGGATCAACCGGTTGGTGGCGTTATCATCCAGAATAAGGACCCGTGCACCGGAGAGGGCAAGATCCCTCATGCGACAGTGCTCTGTCGCCTCTCCCCAACCCAATTGAAACCCGGCTGTAAAATGAAAAGTGCTTCCTTTTCCCTGCTCGCTTTCCACCCAGATTTTGCCACCCATCATTTTCACAATCTGCTTGGAAATAGCCAAGCCCAATCCTGTCCCACCGTATCTTCTTGTGGTAGAACCGTCTGCCTGTTTGAAACTCTCAAAAATTGTCTCTATTTGGTCCCGGGGAATCCCTATGCCGGTGTCCGATACCCCAAAATGTAAGGATACCGAGGAGCCTTCTTTCTTCTGCGTCTCTACGGAGATATGCACTGTGCCTTCTTCTGTGAACTTGATGGCATTGGCTGTCAGGTTGACAATGACCTGGCGAAGCTTTACAGGGTCTCCAACCAGGGATAAAGGAACGCCCGGTTTGATGTGACAGGTTAGCTCAAGGGCGGCCTCTTCTGCCCTTACTGCCAGCATTTCTACCGTGTTTTCCAAAGTCACACGCAAGTCAAAAGCAACCTCATCCAGCTTCAGCTGGCCTGACTCTATCTTGGACAAATCCAGGATTTGGTTTAAGAGAGAAAGCAATGAGTCTGCAGACGCCCTCACCGTGCGACAATACTCGTCCTGCTCTGCGGTAAGCTGGGTTCCCATAGCCAGTTCCGTCATTCCAACAATAGCATTCATGGGCGTTCGGATTTCGTGGCTCATGTTAGCCAAAAATTCGCTCTTGGCTCTGTTGGCTTCTTCGGCGGACTCCTTAGCCATTTGTAACTCCGACTCCCACCGCTTCTGCTCTGTTACATCTCTGAAACTCCAGACGCGCCCCGCAATCTTTCCCTCTCGAATTAGCGGGCACGAATAACGCTCAAAAACCCGCCCATCCTTAAAGAAGATGGCATCGAAAGCCTCTTCAGAGGAATCATACAGCCTCTGAACTTTTTCCAGAAATGCTTCTGGTTCAGTCAACTGATCCAATACGTAGCTGATTAACTTTTTATCATCCTTTGTATTAATTAGTTCCTCGGGTATGCGCCACATGTCAGCAAAGCGCTTGTTGGTATGGGTGACCTCTCCCTTTTCATTGACCACAAGGATGCCATCCGCGGTCGATTCAAGCGTAGCCCTGATAAGCTCCTCTCTCACCCGCAGGGCTTCCTCGAAACGCTTTCGCTCAGTGATGTCACGACACACGGCAATGATGAGCCGTTTGTTGTCTTGATTTGCGGCGGAAAGTGATATCTCCATAGTAAAAGTGTTTCCGTCGCCGCGTAATGCTGGGAGTTCCAAAGTCTTACCGATTGGCTTGACGGGGCGATCTCTGGTGAAATACCTTTTTATATATTCTCGATGCTGTTCTCGATACCCCTCTGGTATCACGCGGTCTAGAGGCGTACCTATCATTTCATTCCTACTTCGCCCAAAAATGTTTTCAGCCGCAGAGTTAAATATGGTGATTAACCCGTCCTCCCCGATAGCTATTATTGCTTCTTGTGTGGCGTTGATGACCGTGCGTCTCAGGTTCTCGCTTTCACGCAGCGCCTGCTCGTTGAGCTTCCGTTCAGTTATGTCCACGAAACTATCGATGAAGTGCTCGCGACCACTTAGCGTAACAGGAGAGACCGTATTCAGTACCGGGATTTTTTCGCCTCTGGCATTCAAGAGTACCTGCTCTGATTGACGTGTGGTCTCTTCAGGATGAAAAACTTCATGTTGTTTCTCTTCTGTCGAACAGATGAACTTTTGGCACACGCAACCGACGATATGTTCTTTTGGGATGCCAATCAATTTCACAGCAACGGGGTTGACATCAACGATTACATGGGTCTTCGAATCAATAACAAAGACTCCAACTTGCACAGAATCCAAAATGGTTCTTGCCCGTTCTTCGCTCTCACGCAACGCTTTTTCGGCCCACATGCGATCAGACATTTCTTTGGATACGCTATCAATCATGTCATTGGTTACGTTTTTTAGGGATGCCAATAGTTCTATATCAGAATGCCCTGAGACTCGGGCGCCAAGGTCACCATTCGAAATTCTATGCATCACCCCGAAGTGCTCAGCAAGGCCCATGGCAAACTCATGTGAAAGACTAATGATTTCTCCCAGGTTGCCTGCCGTTCGGTTAACCATGCGCTTCAACTGTCTGATCAGTTCAAATTCAGATTCTTCATTTATTCTGACGTCAGGGTCTCCTGAAGATATTCTTTTTAAGCCCTCGAATGCTTCAGATAGGCCAAGTGCCAATTCCATACTGATTCCTTCCAACTCCCGGTCTCTGTCATCAACGATCTTCCTAAATTCTCTAAACTGTTCATTCACCACCTTGAGGGTATCTTCCATGGAGTCGACGTCTATGCTAGCTTTGAAGGGCTCACAGTTCAGACATATCTCGATCTTTTCAAGAAACTTCCCTTGGATCTCGTTTCGACAATGTGTGCCGGAGACAAGCCAGCACCTTTCATGCTTTGTCCCATAAACTGGACATTGCGTCTCTTTACATTGAAAAAACTCCCAGCACCTCACTCTCTTTCCCATTTGTTGGACTCCTCACAAAAAAACATGTTGACAGCCTTGAGTGCCCTCTACCCCAAAGGTATTTTGGCTGGCTTCATAATGCATGGAGACCCTCCAACCACCGAAACGCCCTGAAGCAAAACTTTGCCGAGCTCAGTCGTATTGCTGCTGGTAATCCACGCCTGTAAAAAGCTGTACCATCTTTAAATTTCCCAGTCCCACAGCAAGTGGGGTCAGCTATCGCTGGTGGAGTTCAAAGACATCATGGGCTATGGGCAGGGATGTGGTTTCTAAAACTGGATGTTTATCCGCTTTCGATTTTTCCCTTCGTCCTTTACAGCGAGAAAAACCTTCCCCAGCCGCTCGCACCAGGTTCGAACATCTTTCTCAAACGTGGGACAATCCCCCAAAACCTCCAAAATGTCGCCGGCCTTCATATCCGGCGCCTTCACAGCTATTTTGAGAACCGGCTGAGGGCACTTCATGCCAAGGGTGTCTAAAACCTGAAGTGACATGATGCGTCCTTTCTAATACGGGTCAGTTTGGACAAAACCCCGGAGTCCTATTTCGCGTGAACGATGCGGTCATCGTGGTTGCATCTATACAATGGCGCGTCAATAACGGTAGGATTTGCTGCAACATTCGTGCCCAAACCTGCCCAAGTAGTTTAAGAAGGAATAACTGCATGAAACTGCGGGTAACACGGCTCTATCCATAACGAATAAAAAAAGTCGCGTACTGCGCACTAAACGGGTTTCTCATTGATAAAATAGTAGTTTCTTCAATCAATGACGCCGCAGAAAGGTTTTCGGTGGTGTATAGCCTGAACTCCGTATCCGAAACCTCTTGAACAACGTGAGGCGTCCGAAAAACGCCAATGTCTATGGATGGATGGGAATGAATCGGATATGGCTGTATGCACCCACTGGATTTCCGGTCCGGGCTTGTGTCAAAACCTTGACCCCAATGGGTGGAGTTGGGGGCATCGGCAGGGTGGCCGATCGTGTGCCGTGAGGCATACGTCCAGCTTGGTGGAAAAGGTGTGAAGCCCCCCGCCCTGTGGGACGGAGGTTCTTCCTCAAGGGAGCGGTTCCTAGCCAGTCTAAATCGCGCACGACATGCGTCGGTGAAACAAAAGTTGTCTCCGAGAGGGGCAAAAGGGGCCCTGTGGGATGATGTCGTCAATGATTTCATGATATTACGTTGAAATTAATCCAATACAAAACAACTGGTAAAATACTGCCGCTTTTCAGGACGTAACCATAAGTATCAGATGCTCGTTCCTTGCCATGGCCCGTCGAATCCGCACATGACGGGGTCATCAAAGCACCTCCCTCGGTCTTACCTTGTCTCTGACGGTTGTGTTCGTATGTGAGCCCCCTTTCAGTTTGGGGTTTTCCCAGTAGTCTCCGTGTAAGAAATTAGTATTGTACCCGGAAGAAACTGGTATTCTCCTAGATAGTCTATGATCACATTTCCGACTAAAATAATTCAAGCCCAGAGGTGCGTGCACCGCCGCTATGCCCAAGGGCTGTGCCTGGGACATATCTAACTGCAGGACGTAGAAGCATGCATTTCATTCGCCATTGTTTGTGTATCCATCCGAAACAACTGGAGAAAACAATGAAAAAGGTATGGTTTGGTCTTGTTGCTGCCTTCGGTGTCTTTTATTTGGTGGCGCCCAGCCTGGCCGAGGCGGCGACCTATGCCTGTATTCCGAATCGAAATAGTAGAATGGTGTCCTGTGTCGCCATCTTGGATCACGAGATCACCGAGATTGAAGTACCTCACTACTTTAAAGGAAACGGCTATTTTGGCGTTGCCATCACGCCAGACGGCAGTGTCTATGTGGCAAATCCGAATCCCGAGAGAAATATGGTTTACGTTTTCGATCCCTTCAACGGCCAACCTGTCAGTCGAATACGAAATGTTGGCAACGCGCCCGTAGGTTTGGCCGTATCGCCGGATGGCCGTTTGATTTACGTGACAAATCGAGGAAGCGACGAAGTGACCGTGATCGATGCCAAGCAAGATCCGCCTACTGTGATCGAACCCCGCATTAAAGTTGGATATGCTCCTGTTGGCGTGGCCGTGTCACCGGACGGCGACCATATCTATGTCGTTAATAGCGAGGGGGACCCAGTAAATACGAATGATGTTGGTTCCCAATGTTCCGCGTGTGGAACGTTGTGGGTGCTATCTGCCACTGACGGCGCCCAAGAGTGGGGAGTGGTTCTTGGGATGAAGCCTTTGGGGGTTGCGGTTTCTCCAGACGGTCAATATGTCTTCGTGACAAATTCCGAAGATAGGAATGTGTCCATTATCGATACTTTTGCGCAAGATGAAGTAACCGGAGTCTATAATCGTCGCGTTGCTGTGGGAGAGGTTCCCATAGGCGTCGCAGTCTCGCCCAATGGGGACCGTGTTTTTGTAGCAAATCGGGGAAGCAGTGTAGACGGACCATCAGTATCTATCATTGAAACTGCCGATGACGTCGCCGACTACGAAGTTACTAACGTCGAGGTCGGGATCAGCCCCGTAGGCGTTTCCGTGACGCCTGACGGTGCCGAGGTCTATGTGGCCGATCGGGGAGGCTCAGTATTCATCATCCAGACGGCCGACTACCAGGTGACTTCCGTGTCCAATTATCAGCAAGCGAGACCAGCCGCCTTTGGGAACTTCATTGGAAGCATATCTGTGCCAGAAGCTCCAACGGGTCTTGCGGTGATCGCCGAAACTGATTTGAAAATCACATTATCTTGGACTGATAACTCTTTGGATGAGTCAGGCTTTGAGATCTGTAGAAAAAGAAAAACCCTTGACGGTGATTCGTGTGATCAAGCCCCGGAGGATACCTGTGACGAGGTATTTGAACTTGGTTCCAGTGTCA
>JBFEUB010000087.1:0-13746 GCA_041547605.1 Desulfobacteria bacterium | reverse complement strand
TTGATGATTGAAAATATTACTTGGCGAACGACATTGTGCAATTTTGGAGAAGATTTTTGAATGTGACTGGCGTTTAAAATTGCAAGCTGTCTGAGGGCTCCGCCCGAGTTGTTGCGCTCCGGTTGCGCCTGACGGCTTGAACAGACCCACTGCGTGCGCGATTTAGCCAGGAGAATTCAAAAATCCTAAAATTGCACACCCACAAGTGAGCCAAATAGTATTTTCAATTGTCATCTATTCTTATCGGAACCTTATTCTGACAACCGCTATAAATTCTTGCTGCTCGGGACAGGAGGAGCCGATTTAACAGGGCGAATCATTGCGATGCACTGTAACTACTGTCAGCAACACTTGGGATATTTTTTTATTAAGGGAAAAAGGAAGGAGCTCCTTTGAACAACCATCTGATTTGGATAGATCTGGAAATGACCGGCGTGGATCCGGAAAAGCACGTTATATTAGAGATTGCCACTATTGTGACCGATGATAACCTGGAGCTCGTGGCTGAAGGTCCCAGCATAGCCATCAATCATCCAAAAGATGTCCTTTCTGCCGTGGATGAGTGGAGCAGAAGGCATCATCAAGCTTCCGGTCTAACGGATAGAGCCAAAGCCTCTCCTTATGACTCTGCAGGCGCTGAGCAGGAGACGCTGGAATTTCTTTCTTACCATTGTGAGGAAGGGAAATCCCCACTGTGCGGCAATTCTATCTGGCAGGATCGGCGGTTTCTGGCCAAGCATATGCCCTTGTTGCACGAATTCTTTCACTATCGAATTATCGACGTGAGTTCAATCAAGGAACTGGTTAAGAGATGGTACCCATCACTCCCGCCCTTCGAAAAGCAGAAGGCTCATCTAGCGCTCATGGACATAAAGGAATCGATAAACGAGCTGAAATATTACCGCCAGAAGGTGTTCGTGATAGACGGTCAAATCTAAGCACCCGCTTTCCCACAACTGTATCGAAGAAAGGCCCTTTCTAATGTTGGGAGAGCTCTCAAAACGTGTTTCCCTTCAGAGTTGGCGGAAGCCATCGCTCTCCAAAGAACAGAGGTAATTCTGCGGCACAGATGGGCCCGACGGTGACCTTCCAGCCCGTTGATTGCCGCAGTTGGCTGCGAAGAGCTGCAGCCAGCCCGGGAATGACAATCTCCCGATGAGCAGCCCCCGTCAGAATCCCTGATCTGATGACCTCCCTGTTAATGACTTCGACGGTCAAGCTCCCAAGGATCATGGCCATATCTACCGTATCTCCCCTCGTATCAGCAAAAAGCACAAAAAATGGACTTTTTGTCGTACCCAGAATCGAAGTGATCACATCTTGCGTATGGACATTGTTCCCCGAAATCAAGACAGGGTTATCGTCGCCCGTGACATTGACTTCTATTAACCCTGCCGGGCCTGGACGGGGTACAGTCAGGCAGGGGAATTTTGGAAGAAGCCTGTCAGCATTCAAAGCAACCTGAAATGGATGGTAGAGACTCTCCGGGATGTCAGGACAATCCCCGGGCCCCTTGGTCCCAAGCTTTAAGTGCTCCACGAATTCCTGACAGCTATTTGCCCCGCATTCTCTGCAATCGGTTTGAGGCAGATATTTCATGAAATCGATCCGGTCCACGTAAGCGTCAGCAAGGAGCATGGTTACCCTCTAGATAGGCTCGGGCATCACCAACAGTGTATAGCGACCCAGTAATGCACACCGCATCGTCCGCACTGGCTTGTTCCAGGGCAAGGGATAGGGCATCCGGCAGATGGGGCATGACAACCAGATCCTCTTTAAGAGGCCGCACAAAAGACGCCAATTCGTAGGGATCCGCACCACGTTCATATTGAGGCTTGGTAAGAATCATGAGATCAGCAATACGAGCAAGCTCTCGCAGCATCAGCTTCCATGCCTTATCCTCTAAGATCCCCACCACCATGATTAACCGACGGAACAGACTCGAGTTCTCCAGGAACTTCCTGAGCATCCTTATGGCGGACGCGTTGTGTGCACCATCCAAAAGGACTAACGGCGCCCGTGACAGCACCTCAAGACGTCCAGGCCAACGGGTGAAGGAAAGGCCAGCGTAAATCACCTCATCCGTCAGGTGTAGCCCCTTTCCCAACAGGAGCTCCACTGCCCCTAATGCCAGCGCTGCATTGGTCATTTGATGGTCTCCCATCAGTTCGACCCTGACCCGCGGCCACCGGTGATTCACACCTGTATAGTGGAACCCCCCTTCCCCGTCTCTACGAATCCGCATATCCTTTCCCAGTCTATATAGGGACACACCCTTTTCTGCAGCTATGTGCTCGATCACCCCCATTGCAGTTTTTTGCCGAACTCCCGTCACGACATCGGCTCCGTGTTTGATAATCCCCGCCTTCTCGCGGGCAATTTTGGATAGAGTGTTCCCCAGATAATTTTGGTGTTCCATACTGATATTGGAGATGATGCTCACCTCGGGCTGCACAACGTTCGTTGCATCGTAACGGCCGCCCATCCCCGTCTCAACAACAGCCCAATCCACCCCCTCCGAGGCAAAGTGGTAAAATGCCATGGCCGTGGCACACTCGAAAAACGTTGGAGGCTCCCCCTGGGTGTATATCCGCTGAACCGCTTCTGCAACCCGCACCACATCATCATCCGATATGGGATGCCCATTGATTTGTATTCGTTCGTTGAAACGGACAAGATGGGGGGAAGTATAAAGACCCACCTTATACCCTCCGCGGGTAAGAACTGAAGACAGAAAGGCAGCAATCGACCCCTTGCCATTGGTCCCTGCAACGTGAATCGAGGAGAAATGATCCTGGGGATTTCCGAGGCCCCTCATCAGGCGCGATATCGTAGCCAGCCCGAGCTGAATGCCAAAGCGTCTGAGACGGTAAAGGGCGGACAGGTGCTGTTCAATGGAAGCGATCATGGCAACATATGGTGAAAAACACTTTTCGACGTCAATCTGCCGACGCTTTTGTAAAGGCCTCAGATGCAAGGCACACGAGTCTTGAGGAGTGAGGCGTAAAAAAGAGGTTTAAGGCATAAGGCCAAAGGCACACGGAGGAACATGGTGACTCCAATCCCCTTGAGCCTTGCGCCGATCACCTCGCGCAGCATTTATACGCCGCAACGACGAAAGGCGAAGCGGAACGCCGTAGATGGGGCCTTTACGTAAGCGTCAGTGCTTGAAGCTCCTCTGGCCCGTATAAACCATGGTGGCATCGGCCTCGTTGCAGGCTTCAATGGACTGATAATCATTGAGCGAACCACCAGGTTGGATAACCGCGGAAATGCCCTCCCGTAAACCAACATCGACGCCGTCCCGGAAAGGGAAGAAGGCATCACTGACCATGGCAGCCCCTATCAGGCCGCCTTTTTCTTCGGCCACTCTCTGGTCGATTTCCTTTTTCTTGTTCTCGTCAGCAAGCTCATTGTAAGGAATACTGAGTTCCTCAAAGCAGTAGCGGTCGGCCAACTTTCTATAGGCCTTGTCTCTGGCGATTTCCGCTACGCCCACGCGGTCCTGCTCTCCAGTTCCGATTCCCACCGTTACCTCGTTTTTAGTATATATCACAGAGTTGGATGTGATTCCCGACTCCACCAACCAGCCGAAGAGCATGTCAGCATACTCCTGTTCGGTCGGTTCCCGCTCGATACGGAACATCTTGCCACCATATTCGCATTCAGCCAGCCTAAGAGCATTTTTGGACCGCGCCTGTGGGACAAAAGACCATTGGGCTATGATGCCGCCATCAATCAAGCTCTTGAAGTCCACGAAACGCTCTCCCACAAATGTCTGCAGACGATCGATGTTGGCAATTCTTATCACCCGCAGATTTTTCTTCTTGGCAAAGATATCCATGACCCCTTCCTCCAAATCCGGAGCCACGACGACTTCTGCATATTGTTGGCTGATCACTTCAGCTGTAGCCCTGTCAACTGAACGGTTAAGGGCAATACAGCCACCAAAGGCAGCGATACGGTCGGCCATATTGGCTTTCATATACGCTTCCGCAAGGGAGGCAGCCCGCGCAACCCCACAAGGGTTGTTGTGTTTAACAATGACGACGCTCGGCTTATCCACAAAATATCTTAAGATGTTTAACGCATTGTCCGCATCGGTCAGGTTTGTTTTCCCGGGATGTTTTCCGGACTGCAGCAGTTCGATATCAGAGGCCAGGTATCGGCCCGGCTGAATGGTCCGGGTCTCCCCCAACACCAGGTTCCCGTTGATCAATCTATATAGGGCAGCTTCCTGGCCAGGGTTCTCCCCGTATCTAAGGCCTTTCTTCACGTCGTCAATGATCCAACCCACCTTTTCGTAGAAAAGCGTTTGCCGCTCATTTCCCTCCACAAAGCTTATTTCCATGTTTGAGGGAAAGTGATCCTCCATAATGGTTCTGTACATTTTCTTGAGATCTTCCGACATCCTATGAGCCCTCCACGATGTGGTAACACCCGCTTACCTTGTTATAAGATTCCCTTGCCAAAAAATCTGCAATATGCCGGTCATATACAGCCGTATGTCCAAAGGCCTTTTTCGCCAGTTCGTATCGAAGCTCAAGAGAAATCTTCCCGTTGCTTGCCTTCATCTCAGAGATGACCTTACTATAATCAGCAGGGTCCACAACCGGTGCAACCCGTATGAAATTCTTTGCTGAAGCCCTTATCATGCAGGGACCTCCAATGTCGATATTCCCCCTCGCCTGTTCTGTGCTGACGCCCTCTTTGGATATCGTCTCCTTAAACGGATAAAGATTTACCACCACCATGTCTATTGGAATAGCCCCAGTTCTTTGAAGGTCCTCCTGATGGGCATCATTGTATGTCTCTGTGAGCAGACCAAGATATATCTTGAAATCCAATGTCTTGACTAAGCCTCCTTGGGTTTCCGGCTGTCCGGTATAATCAGAGACTGGCGTCAAGCATGCAGAAGCCCTATCACCAAGAATCTCGTTGATCCGGCTATAAGTTCCACCAGTCGAAAAAAACCTCATTTCCGGGTTAATATCGAGGAGTGACGGTATAAAGCCTTCCAGACCACTCTTGTTTGATACACTAACAATAACGTGCTTGACTTTGACGAACCCGTCGATCTTTTCAACGATGTTGATTGCCATGATCCCTCCTTGTCTCTTCAGGCCCAAGCCCAATCAGTTTTTGTTCAATCCTGGCAAGAACGTGAAAACAACTTCCTGCATAGCGGTTGGTTTTATTGCACGGCCACAGGCTGCAAAATAAAGAAGGATTTCAGGCCCCACATTTGCGTTTGGTGGGACCCCGGGTGAAGCACAGACTTTTGCCTTCGAATAATGACGTTTCCCATAAAACCGGTTTCATCGTCAAGTCGTTTTTACCGCACTCTCAGCAGAGAGGCAATTGCCTATGCTTCCATTGACAATCGGGCTTTATGCATTAATATTAAAGATTACATTTTTTACGGTAAGCTGATGATTGAACGCAACGACCTGCCGAAACATGTTGACCACATTCCAGTCCTGGTAGATGTAACCTTTCAGCAGAAGGGGGCGCAAATCGCCGGATTTCTCTGCCTCAATGAGCCCGTGAAGGCAATGATGATTCGCATAGTCCATGCGTTTTTCCCGCCGAAGTCGGACTCTTCAAGAATCGAGCACCCGCGCCTATGCTACCCCGATCAAGGTGCTCCGAGGAGGCCTGGGTCCCTCCCGGAAAAGGCTCCATTGTCCACAGCAATGAAAACGAAGTACCGTCTCATGTTACTGTCCCGGGTCAAATGTGGCCGTCGACGCCGCACGACAGACCTAACCCGGGTCATGTAGCAGTGCCGGCTTCAATCCGTCAGCGAGAAGAAGACAAAAGGAAAGAGTAACCACAACGATGAGGGCAAAGAGGGACTACTATGAGGTCCTCGGCGTTGGCCGTGATGCCGATGAAAATGAAATCAAGGCCAATTATCGAAAACTGGCTTTGAAATACCACCCAGACCGCAACCCCGGTAATAAAGAGGCCGAGGAGAGATTCAAGGCGGCTGCTGAAGCCTATGAGGTCCTACGAGACCCCGAAAAGAGAAACATCTATGACCATTACGGACACGAGGGTCTTCAAGGTACAGGCTTCTCCGGCTTTCGGGGATTCGAAGACATATTCTCAAGCTTCAGCGACATCTTTGACGACTTCTTTGGCTTCGGGGCCGGGAGACGCTCTAGAACTGCAGCACGCCGCGGAGCCGATCTCAGATATGACCTGACAATTAGCTTTATGGATGCTGCTTTTGGCCTGGAGACAGAAATCGAAATCGAAAAGCTTCAAAGCTGCGCCACGTGCGAGGCCACGGGGTGTGAACCTGGAACTTACCCGGAGGATTGCCGTCAGTGCGGTGGAACCGGGCAGATCAGCAGAAGCCAGGGGTTTTTTAGCATCAGAACCACATGTCCCCTTTGTCGTGGCGAGGGTCGGTCCATCCCTTCTCCGTGCCCAGAGTGCCGGGGAACAGGACAAGTTGAGCAGGCGAAGAAAGTCTCTGTCAAGATCCCTGCTGGAGTCGATATTGGGTCAAGGCTCCGACTGACAGGCGAAGGGGAGAGCGGTACCCGGGGTGGACCGCCCGGAGACCTGTATGTATTCATCAACGTGAAACCACACGAGTTTTTCAAGCGGAACAACCATGACATCATCTGCCAGGTTCCCATATCCTTTGTTCAGGCAGCGCTGGGCGCTGACATCAGCGTGCCAACCCTGACAGGAAAAAAGACGCTGCACATCCCAAAAGGGACACAGCCAGGCGAGGTGTTTCGTTTCAAACGCGAAGGGATCCCGTCCTTGAGGGGCCATGGGAAAGGGGACCAGATCATACAGGTATTGGTTAAGACGCCCACCGGTCTCACCAAGAAACAGGAAGCCCTGCTGAAAGACTTTGCCAAATTGGAGTCGGCTAAGCTTTCCACCAAAATCAAGAAGATGTTTAAACATTGAAGTGGAAAGTCACAATGTCTCCGTCTTGGACAGTGTAGTTCCTTCCCTCCAAGCGAATCTTCCCCTCCTTTTTTGCTTGCTGATATCTGCCTGCAGCCATCAGCTCGTCATAGACAAGAACCTCGGCACGGATAAAACCTTTTTGCATGTCGGAGTGAATCACACCCGCCGCATCCAAAGCCGCAGTCCCTTTGGGAATCATCCAGGCATGCACCTCCTTGTGAATCACGGTGAAAAAAGTAATTAAGCCCAGCACGTCGCAGGAATGCTGAATCACCCTCTCCATGGCTGAACTTTTGATATGATATGCGGTCAAGAAATCTGCGGCCTCTTCGGGAGACAACTCTGCAAGCTCCATTTCGAGTTTGCCTCGGACCACGATAGATTCATAAGGTTCAGATAGACCATCCCATGTCGGACGGGTTTCATCTTCATCGTCGTTGTTGAACACGACCAGGACCGGTTTTGCCGAAAGAAGTGTATACCCTTTTAACAGTTCAGCATTAGCCAGTTCAGGATTGTCCCGCAGCGGTCTCTGATCTTCCAGCATCCGCAGACTCTCTTCCAACAGCCGATGCTCCTCAGCACTGATTTCTTTGCCGCGCTTTTTATCAAGGTCAAGACGTTCGAGGCGCCTTTCAACCACGACAAGATCGGCAAAGATTATGTCAGTTTCAAGTTTCAAAAAATCTTCTTGGGAGTCAGGCGCCTCTCCTCCTGGTTGCCGAAAGTTTCGAACCACATGGACCAAGGCATCACAGGGGCGGACATCATTCCAAAGGCTCTCATCACCCTCCTGATCTGACTTACAGGCCTTCTTGCCATACGGGAGAATGTATTCGAGCTGGGCATATACAGTCTTGTCCGGTTTGAACAGTCCTTTCAGGACATCAACCCTGGGATCCGGTACCCGGACCGTAACAATACTATGCCCTTTGTGAATTCGTTCTTCCGGCTTGCTCCCAGTTAAAGCCTGGAAGATAGTCGACTTACCTGATCCCGATAGACCTATGATGCCAAGTCTCATGCTTATAGGTACGCCCTTGCTGACTTCGGTATTAAACCACCATAACATGGTGTTAGTTGTATTTCCACTTCACTTCGTGTATGCTCTACCTTTAACTCGTCAACCAAGACCAGAACACGGGACCTGAGTAGTGACGCCTCCCCACCCTCAAGGACTGGGGTTCTGTCTCGCGACAGCATCTCTCGTCACAGGGAGCGAGCCGGTCAAATGCCTGCTTCGGGAGCGGTGTCATCCCTCATAAAGTTCACCAACCATCTTCCGAAACCAAACAGGTTTCTGGAGTACCACGTAAATCAGAATCATTCCAAGAATCGGAAACGGAATGACTGCATCCACGACAGCTAATATCAATAATCCAATGAGACATTTTGTGTGGAGCGCCATGATCTCCTCCTGCAGATAACTCTCCCATAACGTGAGATAAAAGAAAGGCGTCTGCCAATACCCTTACATACTCTCCAGCTGACATGTTCCCAATCATGGGGTGAGCCAAAACACCACGTACCCTCAGTCTGTCATGCAAAGAGACGTCGCGTGACATATACCACAGGTGCCAGGTACATCAAATAGGCTGGAATCTTAAAGCAGTGATGTAGTCTGTGTGAAGGAGGAGCACGAAAACCGGACGGACAAAAAGCGTCCAAAAGGAAAAATTGACACATGATCGGATTTCCCGTAAGTTGCCAGTCGGCATAGTGAGTGCTCATGCAAGAGGAAACAGGTATAATTACACGACTCCAAGAACCCTCGTAGATTATTGTGAAACTCCTATCTTTCTACGCCCCCTCTTTCTGGTTCAAGACGTTTAAAAAGGCGCTGGCTGAAACGGCCGACCAGGATATGGAGGCCACCTGCGAGAAGGCCGTTGTGGTTTTTTATCAGGTGGAAGCCGAAGATGTTGAGCGGCGTGGGAAGCTACTGACCAAATTCGTCAAGAACATCAAGTGGCTTGCCGGAAAATTTACTTCCAAGACCGTTGTCCTACACTCCTTTAATCACCTTTCTACCAGTAAAGCTCCAGCCGAATTCGCCGAAGCCTTTATCGAGGAAGGGCGTAAACGCCTGGAAGGGAGCGGCTACCGTGTCACGGTAACTCCGTTCGGTTACCTTAACGAGTGGAAGCTCCACGTGGCCGGAGACTCCCTTGCCAAGGTCTTCAAAGAATTGTGAGCGACTCCAAAACAAAACCGCTCAGCGGAAAAAACCGAATTGGTGGCCATAAGGCGGACCATAAAAGGAAAGGAGCACCGAGTGGCTGAATTTTTCGACCTGCTGAAGAGGAGGCGATCCATCAGAGACTTTGATGAAAAACAAGTTTCCCTCAAGCTTATCCAGAAGATTATCAAAGACAGCTGCCTTGCGCCTAGTGCTGGAAATGGGCAGCCATGGAGGTTTATAATCGTTAAAAATAAGCAGTGGATCCAACGGCTTTCTGATGAAAGCAAAAAGAATTTTCTCTCGTATCTTCAACAGAATCCGGATGCTCCCATCAAGCAGTACGAAGCGGCCCTCAGAAACAAAGAATTCAACGTATTTTACAATGCCCCCTGCCTTGTCTACATTTTGGGTCCTGATAATATCGAATCTGCCTACATGGACTGCACACTTGCGGCTTGCTATTTTATGTTTTGTGCAGCTGCTATGGGTTTGGGTACGTGCTGGGTCGGTTTGGGGTCTAACATCAGGGACCCTGAGATTCTTAGGGCAATCGGAATACCAGATGATCACCGAATTGTTGCTCCGATCGTAATAGGCCATCCTAAAACCATTCCACCCGCCCCCCATAGGAAGGAACCTCAAATTCTCAACATTATCTCTTGAAAAGTAAAGTCTATCCAAAATGCGCTTTAGGACCCAGCCCCGAAACACCTGTAGCCTGTCGATGCGCCGTGGGTTTAGTTGACAACCCAAGACCCCTTGACATATAAGGTGGTTAGAGGACGAAAGTGCGGCTTGAACACAATCCAGATCAAAAGAAGTTTCTGATATAACTCTCAGAAACTATTCATGTTCTATCCGTGAGAGGTTTATCCGGGACTCTCTCACCGCCTGACCCGTTTCACTTCAACACCGAGGAACTTGCAGATGGCTCGTAAGCCAACATACGAAGAACTGGAACAAAAGGTCAAAGCATTAGAGAAGGATGCCGCCGACCGAAGGAGAGCGGAGGAGGCACTCAGAGAGAGCGAGGAAAAGCGCACCCTTGCATTTGAAAGTGCGGTGGACGCCATATTTTGGGCAGACCCACGGACAGGCGAGATTACTAACTGTAATAAAGCGGCAGAAACCCTGTTGGAAAGAAGAAGGGAAGAAATTATAGGACAACATCAGACAATGCTTCATCCACCCGCAAAAGCTGAATATTACAGCAATATGTTCAAGAGACATATAGAAGAAAAAGGATCGGTTGATGATGAGGCAGAGGTCATAACCTCATCTGGAAGAATGATCCCCGTCCACATAACGGCTTCAGCAACTTTAGTTCGGGGAAAACCAATCATCCAAGGCATCTTTCGTGACATTACAGAACGCAAGAAGGCAGAGAGGGAACTTCGCCATGGCGAAGAAAAGTACAGTACCTTAGTTGAAAACTCCTTGACCGGCATCTATATCGACCAGGATGAGAAGATTGTGTTTGCCAACAGCAGATTCGCCGAGATTTATGGATACCCGAAGCAGGAGTTGTTAAGTATTGAGGCCTGGAAACTGGTCCATCCTGAGGACAGGGAGTTGACCGATGAGATAAGGGCAAGACGACTGAAGGGAGAGAAGGCCCCTTCGGAATACGAGGCGAGAGGCCTCACAAAATTCGGTGAGACCATATGGATCAGGAGACGAAATACCCGCATAGACTACGACGGAAGGCCCGCCATATTGGGTAACATTGTGGATATTACCGAACAGAAAGCTGCAGAGGAAGAACTTCGAAGGATAAACCAGGAGCTTGAGAATTTTGTCCACATTGTTTCCCATGACTTGAAAATCCCCATCATCTCCATCCAGGGATTTGCATCTCGTCTGCAAAAGAACTATCAAGGCAAATTGGAAAAAAGGGGCCGAAAGTACCTTGATCATATCAGGAGCAGCGCCGACCGAATGGAGATATTGGTCTCTGATCTGTTATCATTGTCAACGATCGGCCGGGTGGTCTCTGACTTTGCGGATGTTTCTTCGCACAACATACTGAATAAAGTGGCCTCATCTCTCAAGCCCAGTCTGGAAGAAAATGGGATAGAGTTTATTGTGGGGGAAAACCTTCCGAGCATCTACTGTGACGGTCAAAGGATCTATCAGGTTTTCGAAAACCTGCTTGCCAATGCCATCAAGTTTGTCCAGGGCGCCAAAAACCCCAGGATCGAAGTCGGATACGAGGACCGGGGACAGCTCCATGAATTTTACGTAAGGGATAATGGCATTGGGATTGATCCGAAATATCACCGTAAAATATTTGAAACGTTCCACCGGTTGAAAGAAACCAAGAGTCAGGAAGGGACGGGTTTAGGACTCGCAATTGTAGATAGGATAGTCAACCACCACGGTGGAAAGGTCTGGGTGGAGTCTGAAAAGGCCAAAGGGGCGACCTTTTATTTTACCTTGCCTAAGATGTCCGAATCCTCTTAGACGTCCTTGGCGTTTCCTGCAGAGTTCATTCTATGAAAGTAACCCTTCCCCTTCTAAGGGAACCGGCCTGTCTGAGCAGATTTCCTCATTTCAGGTGCTAACGGGACCTTGCAGAGAAAATTGGCTTCAAAGCCTCTCTGTTGGTAAAGACCTCAAAAGCGTCACACGTGTGACGCGACCTGTCCCCCATATGGTTGATGGCCACCTGCTTTCGAATGTCGGACATAGACCTTGCAATTTTTTAGAATGTCGTATTAAAGGCAAGTCGCGCCTTTCTGGCAAAGAGTGCAGCCTCTCCGCCCTTCCAGGCGGTGCCTGCAGAGAGCATGCCGGTCAAAAAATCACGGCCGGTAAGGTAAAAAAACAGCTTAATCGCTGAGGAACCCATGGCAAAGGATGTCCCCTTAGACGAACGGATTATTTTTGCCCTGGATGTGTCAGACACAGGTGAGGCTAAGAGGTGGGTGGAAACCCTCGAAGGGCATACCAGGTTCTTCAAGGTAGGTCTGCAGCTTTTCCTTACCGGAGGTTTTGGCATTATCGAGTGGATTCTCCACCGGGACCTGAAGGTATTTATGGATCTGAAGTTTTTTGATGTGCCCGAAACAGTGAGATTGGCCATGGCGGCCCTTTCAGACAGGGGCATCACTTTTGCTACAGTCCACGGCAATGACGCCATCCTTAGGGCTGCTGTTGGGGCCGCAAAGGGCGTGCAGATTCTTGCAGTGACTGTCCTTACGAGTCTGGATGAGGCAGATATGATAGATCTCGGTTTTAAATGCTCTGTGCAGGATCTAGTGTTTTCGCGTGCCAGGCGTGCGCTTGAAATTGGTTGCAGTGGGGTGATTTCTTCAGGTCTTGAGGTCCCGATGTTGAGAAAAGGGCTTGGAAACAATTTCCTCGTCGTCGTTCCGGGAATTCGTCCCGTGAAAAATGTGGATGACCAAAAGCGCACAGTGGATGCTGGGAAGGCTTTTGAAAACGGGGCGGATTATATTGTGGTGGGCCGTCCAATAAGAGATGCCTCAAACCCGGTCGCCGTGATAGAGGATATGCAGACCCAGATACAGTTGGCACTTTCACCCTGATTGAGGCTTCACGCGCGCAGTAGCGGTTTGAGCCCGCTACGCTAAAAGAGCGGGCATCTAGGAGGTGCAATGGCCAAGAAGAAGCGGGTTACAAGAAAAGAACTCTTGAAGGAGCCAGATGAGTTCCTTACCTTTTCGGCCAGGGCCATTCAGTTTGCAGCTAACAACCGGCGACCAGTTCTCGGTGTCGTGATTGGAGTACTTGTCGCTGCTCTAGTCTTTGCAGGGTTTCGGTATTTTTCAAATTTGTCCGAACGCAGGGCTTATGCCGTGTTCGAGGAGGGACGTTCACACTATGCTTCGGAGATCTCAGGGGGAAAAGCGCCAGTACCCCAGGAAAAAGCCAGGGAACTATTCGAGAAGGTGCTCGTAAAATATCCATCAACCAATGCGGCGCGATTAACGCTCCTTGTATACGCAGACATGAGCTATCATGGGCGTGATTACGAGAAGGCGATCGATCTATACCAAAGGGCACTGGTTGCCTTTTCAGGAGATGATGCTATTCAAAAACTCATCTGGAACGGGCTCGCCCATACCTATGAAGCCAAAAAGGCATACAAGTCTGCTGCAGATCACTTTCAGAAGATCACAGAGTCACAAGATAGCTTTATGAAGGGAGACGCTTATTACAACTTAGCGCGGATGAGGGAAGTCTTGAACCATCAAGAAAAGGCGTTCGAGGCCTACAACAAGGTGGTCGAGGCTTATCCGGACTCAGTTGGCTTTCAGATCGCAAAAGACAAGGTGCTTCACCTCAAAGGTGCCTCGTCGGGAACCCCGGAATAGTCGGATCGTGAAGATGAGATCCCTGCAAAAACACACTATTTCCTTGACATTAGCCAAGAAATACTTTAAGGGGCACTTCAATGAAGCGGTGCAATTGCTCTGCAGATTTTGTTACAGCGTTTCCTGGGCGATTCCAATTCTCTTTGGGGAAGTCTGCCCGTGGCTCTGCGTAGGATCTGCACCGCTGACCAACATGAACCATGGGTAGATGAAACCAGCACCCCATGGTTTTTTTGTGTTTTTGGAGAGCACAGACCATGGGACAGAGCTTCATGGTCTGTTTGC
>JBFEUB010000086.1:0-13765 GCA_041547605.1 Desulfobacteria bacterium | reverse complement strand
CTCAATCAACGCCCGTCCTTGAATCATCAAAACTGCATTACATATATCGTTTAAGCTCATATTGTCAAGCATAATGATATCGACACTGCTTTCAAGGGCTTCTTTAACCTGGTTCAAGTCTGATACTTCCACCTCGATTGGAAAACGCGGCGCTCGACCATTCCGAACCTTGTCCACCGCCTCCCTGATCCCCCCACACGCCAAAATATGATTGTCCTTGATCAAGATGCCGTCATAAAGCCCAAAACGATGGTTGTGACCCCCTCCGATCTTTACCGCATACTTTTCCAGCCGGCGCCAGCCCGGAGTGGTCTTGCGGGTGTCGGTCAGCCGAACGTTAGATCCTGCAGCCCGACCTACATATTCCCCGGTAAAGGTCGAGATTCCCGAGAGTCGCTGAAGAAAATTGAGGGCTGTGCGTTCCCCTGTCAGCAGAGCCCGGAATTTCCCCTGTACGATCAGGATGTCATCACGGGTTTCGACCCGGTCGCCATCCTGAAAGGTTGTGTCAAATCGCGCGGCAGGGTCAAGGGTGGTAAAGACCTTCTGAGCCACATGCAGCCCGGCCAGGATGAGGGGTTCTTTGGCAAAAATCACTGCAGTTGCTTCGCGGTCCGGTTCGATCAGTGCGTCGGTGGTGACATCTCCCGGCCCAATGTCTTCTTCAAGGGCCAGGCGAATCAGTGCTTCGTTTTCTGCCGCGAATTCTCGTGTCTCCATGGCCAAAACCCTAAAATCAGTGTCCAAAACTACCCATCGCTGGATATCTGACTCACGGTGCTTAACTGATCCTGCAACTTCTGTCTCTTTTTCGCCAGTTTCTCCCGTTTTTCACGCACTTTTTGAACCACCTCTTCTGGAGCCTTTAGCAGGAAATCCTCGTTGCTTAACTTCTTGTTAACCCCTTGGAGCTCCTTATCGATCTTGCCAATCTCTTTCTCGAGTCGCCCCTGCTCAAGTTCAAAGTCAATAATGCCCTTTAGGGAGACAAATATGATGCAATGGCCAAAAACAGATGTTGCAGATGAAGCGGGTCGTTTACCTGGTGCCGTCACCTCCAGGTTTTTTAATCTGCAAAGATTGACGATCATGTCCCTGCGCTGTTCAATCAATGCTCGCCCCCCCTTGTCCGGGCTCTGAACCGTGACTTCTACAGACAAAGAAGGCGGAACGTTCATCTCACCCCTGATATTCCGAATACCGCTGACCACGCCCATGAGCAGCTTCATGGCATCTTCAGCCTCACGGTCATCCTTCGCTTTTTCGGTGCTTGGAAATTCAGCTTGCATGATCGAGCCCTCCGTGCCCGGCAGCTTATCCCATATCTCCTCAGCAACAAATGGAATAAAGGGATGAAGTAGGCGCAGGGTTTCGTTCAGCACAGACCAAAGCACACATTGCGTCTTCTTGTAACGCGCAGATTTGGGAGCGCTATTCGCTTCCTTATCAGGATCTGCTGCCGGCACTGACGGCCCATAGAGAACGGGCTTGATGATTTCAAGGTACCAATCACACAGCTCATGCCAAACAAACTGGTAAAGGGTATTCGCCGCGTCGTTAAATTTGTACTGGTCCAGCCCCCTTGTCACGTTCTCCACCACGCCATTGAGCCGACTCAGAATCCATCTGTCAGGCAGTGAAAGGTCTTGGGCATCTTGCCGGAATTGATCGGGCTCAAAATCTGAAAGATGCATCAGGGAAAACCGCGCTGCATTCCAGAGCTTGTTGATGAAGTGACGGTAGCCCTCTATCCGATCTTCTGACAGCTTGATATCGCGCCCCTGAGCTGCCAGGGCAGCCAGTGTAAATCTAAAGGCGTCTGCACCATACTCATCGATGACATACAGGGGATCAATCACATTCCCCTTTGACTTGCTCATTTTCTTGCCTTCAGCATCCCGGACCAAGGCATGTATATAAACATCCCTGAAAGGGACGTCCCTCATGAAATGGAGCCCCATCATCATCATTCGAGCGACCCAGAAAAACAGGATATCAAAGCCGGTCACAAGCACCGACGTAGGGTAAAAGGTCTGTAGGGTTTGCGTCCCTTCCGGCCAACCCATGGTGGAAAACGGCCACAGGGCAGAACTGAACCACGTATCCAGGACATCGGTTTCTTGAACAAGGGCGCTCCCCTTGCAGGCTGAGCACTCTGTGGGGGGATCCATGGCCACGATCAACTCACCGCAGTGCTCACATGTCCAGCCTGGGATACGATGTCCCCACCAGATTTGCCTGGAGATGCACCAGTCCTTGATATTGTTCATCCACTCAAAGTATGTCTTCGTCCAGGTGTCGGGTACGATCCGAGTGTCACCTGTCTCGACCGCTGCAATGGCTTTTTCTGCCAGGGGTTTGACCTTAACAAACCACTGCTTGGACAGATAGGGCTCCACGGTTGTTCG
Source organism: Desulfobacteria bacterium (assembly GCA_041547605.1). Classification (GTDB taxonomy): domain Bacteria; phylum Desulfobacterota; class Desulfobacteria; order Desulfobacterales. Next base: position 11,357 of record JBFEUB010000086.1, on the reverse strand, counting down.
ACACCGGTAGCAATGTCCCACACTGTGCTGGTAAGGTTCTGTCTTCTCCAGAAGGCCCTCCTCCCGGAGGGCCTCAAGGACTTCCTCTCGACATTCAAACCGATCCTTACCCTTAAAGCGGCCTGCCTGTTCATTCATGTGGCCATCGCCCCCTATCACCTTGACGGAGGCTAGCCCGTGACGCTCGCCTATTTCAAAGTCATGCGGATCATGAGCAGGCGTAATCTTCAAAGCACCGGTCCCAAACCTCGCGTCCACATATTCATCAAGGATGATAGGAATCCTTCGGTTCATTAGGGGAAGTATGACCCTTTTCCCTTCCAGTCCGCGATAGCGGTCATCAGAGGGGTTCACCGCCACGGCCGTATCTCCGAGCATGGTCTCGGGACGCGTGGTGGCCACAACAACCCCGCCTTCTTCGTCTTCAAACGGATACCTGACGTAATACAGGTGCCCATTGTGGTCCTCATGATCCACTTCCAGGTCTGACAGGGCCGTTTGGCAACGAGGGCACCAGTTGATGATATAGTCGCCCCGATAGATCAAGCCTTGTTCGTACAGCTTGACAAACACTGTTTTCACTGCCTTGGACAGCCCCTCATCCATGGTAAAACGCTCCCGATCCCAGTCACACGAAGCCCCTATGCGCTTTAACTGTTTGATGATCAGGCCGCCGTATTCCTCCCTCCACTCCCAGATCCGTTTGACAAACTCTTCACGTCCAAGGCTGTGCCGATCCTTCCCATCTCTGGCCAACTCCTTCTCCACCACATTCTGGGTAGCGATTCCTGCATGGTCAGTACCCGGCATCCACAACACATTGTAACCCTGCATGCGACGATAGCGACAGAGGATATCCTGCAGGGTATTGTTATGAGCGTGGCCCATATGAAGCACGCCGGTCACATTGGGGGGAGGGATCACAATCGAGAACGGCCTCTTGTCACTTACGTCTTCAGCTGAAAAAAGGCCTTCCTTTTCCCAGTATGCGTACCAGCGTCTTTCTACTTCCTTGGGCTCGTAGCCCTTCTTGAGTAAGTGTGTACTCATTCAATATGCCCCCAAAATTGAAAAGGGGATTAATCCCTTAACCCCCGATACTGTTGAACAGATTTCTACTGGCCCTTTTCGGTTCGCAATAGGCTTGTTGAAAGTGATCAGATCCCACAGGCAGATTTGCGGACAAATCCCGGGTTCTGTGGCACTGCAAAAGAGCTTGCAAGCCCCGCTGCAAGCCTCGGGGCTTACTGCGGGGATTGTCAAAAATATCCCGATCTTTTGAAATATGTCAAGATCTTTGTAAAGCCACTCCGGCCCTGATGTCTTAATAAACCATCCAGGGTTTTGGCATGAATATCTTTTCATGCAAATGAAGCGCATACCGGTCTGTCATGCCAGCAATAAAATCGCACACGGTTTGCTCCTTGGAGCTGCCCGGTTGAATCGATCCGATCTGCTGCTGGAAAATTGTCTCATCCTCTAACAGGCGGTAGTAAAGTTCACGGACGACTTTCTTGGCCCGCACGAAATCCTTATGCACGGTGTGAATGTCATAGAGGCGGTCATAAAGAAAGTCCCGCAGGGTAATCAGAGCTTCATACGTTGTCCGGTGCATTTTAAGTTCCAGGGCTGATCCTTCCAGTGTGGTAAAGATGAGGTTTTTTACCATGGCATCAATGCGCTTGGCATGCGTATGGCCCAGAGTCTCGAGACAAATCTTTGGAATATCTTTGCGAACGATCACACCCCCACGAATGGCATCGTCAAGATCATGATTCACATAGGCGATGATATCACAAACCCTTACTACCCTTGCCTCAAGCGTTTCCGGCAGTGATGTGGGGGTATCAGGAAAAATTTCCTCCTTGCCCTTGGAATGTTTTAAGATGCCATCTCTCACCTCGGCGGTTAGATTGAGACCGCGACCATCTTTCTCGAGGACATCTACCACCCGCACGCTCTGCACGTGGTGAGAAAACCCACCCGGGAATATCTCGTTTAACACCGTTTCGCCTGCATGGCCAAACGGAGTGTGGCCAAGGTCATGGCCTAAAGCAATGGCTTCCGTAAGTACTTCATTCAGTTGAAGGGCCTTGGCTACGGTTCGGGCAATCTGAGCCACTTCCAGGGTATGGGTGAGGCGGGTTCGGTAATGATCACCTGTGGGCGAGAGAAAGACCTGCGTCTTGTGTTTCAGTCGCCGGAAGGACTTTGCGTGTATAATTCGGTCCCGATCCCGCTGGAAAGCAGTTCGAATGTCGCACGGTTCCTCTGGAATAGCCCGACCCTTGGTCTCGGCACTGAGTGCAGCATAGGGGGAAAGGGTTTCTCTCTCTTCTTGTTCAAGCCGTTCCCGAATCGTCATGGGCGCACCCTATAGCAGAAAAAAGGAATTTACAAAACTATTTCTTTGCTTATCCGTGGCTGATTTGTGCGGGTTTTGTGCCGTTCTGCATTTTGGCCCACAACCAGCCGCATGACAGCGCCCGGGTCCGTAATGTTGACATAGTTCCGGTATGCCTCAAGGCTCTTGTGTCCCGTGGCGCGCCTGATAAGCTCGTCGCTGAAGCCCATTTCAACCCGTTTGGTTGTCCTGGTATGGCGAAAACAGTGAAACACTATCCCGCTGCGCTCACCCTTCTGATGCAACAGCTTGTCGCCATAAGGAACGCCGATCTTTCGACATAGACGCATCAGTGCAAGAGAAATCTTTGTCGGGTTATAATGGCAAAGTCGACCTCCCTTCATGTATGTGAAAACGTGATCTTCTGGCTCAAGCCCCTCAAGTCGTCGCTTCAGCACTTGCTTAAGGCTGGCGCTCACTGGCACGGTTCGCCTTGCCCCTGTTTTCGTGTCAAAGATTCCCAAGTCTATATAATCCAGTGTCTTTCCTGAGATATGACGTACATCAAGATGCACCTGTGAGGCTGTCAGATTCGCTATTTCCTGGCTTCTCATAGCTGATTCATAGGCACTATCAAAACGTCCCTGAAATCGCTTGAGGCGCCTTCGCAGATGCGGTCAAACTCTCCCTCTGTGAATATTCGGCGAGGGTTCTGATTCTTAACCAAGAAAAACTCACCTGGCACAGAGTCAGCATCAACCTTTTTGCGTTTCCGGGCAAGATTGTACATAGCCCACAAGATCGACAACTCAAGGTTGATCGTCCCGTCAAGAGCGCCTTGGCCTTTTCGCTGTTCCCGGTAGCGCTCCATGTCATCAGCCTCTACATGGTTGACGGGCTTGTTCCCGAAGTATCTCAGGACATGAGCACAGGCCCCCACTTTGCGACCATAGCTCTTCTGTTGCTGTACAGTAGGCAGCTTCATGTACCAATTGGCAAGGTTTCTCACCGTCTTAAACTGAACTTTCTTGACCTTCAAGCCAGCATTCATCTCTCGGTTTTCGTACCGCTTGGCAACTTCTTTTGATCTGGCAGCCTCAGCCAGCTTCAGGCCATCGTCGCCCTTGCCGCAATAGACACGCTGCCCCCTTACCTTGCATACCAGTACTGAGTTCCATTGCGCTCACGACAAGTGACGCCTTTAATCTTATTTGCCATTCAAATCACCTCCTTTCCTTGTGCTCTTTAAGATATTCGGTCAATGCCTTGATAATAAGATCTTTCAAAGTAATCCCCTCAACAGCCGCCCGGATTTTTGCCTCCCTGTGAAGGCTGTCAGGAAAATCCTTAATGTTTAACACCATCTCAATTGTCACCGCCTTTTGCTATGATATATTAGTAAACTAATACATATTAGAAAGGGTGTCAAATAGATAATTTCAATCAGTGGCATTGGATAGGCACTTCGGGGTTCTGTACATAGCCCGTAAGAGCGTCCCGGTTTTTCAACGTAGACCAGCCTGCTACTCACGGGCTTTCTTTTTGTTCCGTCACTCCTGCCCTAATGAGATAGTGTCACCCCCTTTTCTCTAAAGTTTTTCCAACAAATGCCGATAAGGGGTAACTACCTGGTGTCAACATTCAAATGGAGCTTTAATAATGTCCGTGGTTGAAGAGATTTTTTTTATAATTAGGAGCCTAGGTCTTTTGCATTTCTTGGTCGCTGTTGCGCTCTTACTGATTCCTCTCGCGTGTCTTCTTGGCCTCACCCCGGATTTCCCGTTGCTCAAATAAGGCCATAGGTTCTCCCTAACCTCATCAACGAGACTGAAGCATTTTATGGCTCTCAGTAAAATAAGGGGGTCTAGTATGTGGTCAGAACTGTTTTTTGCACTAAAAGCAATGGACTTCAAACGGGCCAATAAGATCCTATCCGATGTTGACCTCTTCAGCGCTTTCATGAATCCGTGGATGATCGCTGTTATGGTCTTTACCTCCGCTATCTTGTTAATGCAGCGTAGGGAAAAAGCTTTAGTCGGCTTTCTTTCGGTTCCTGCACTGATGATTCTTTTTCAGAAGACAATCCTGGGCATGGATGTCATGACACTGGAATATAGTAGCCAAAATTTGCTGGCTTTTGTTGGTGGAGTTCTATTCATTGCAGGGATGAATGTTTATTTCTACTTTGTTCGTTGATTACTACCGCTTTCTCTACTCTCATATTCTCTCTACTGTGTAATAAAATGGCCTCTACGCGCCTTTCCGTTACCCTTGCCTGAATGGAATAGAATCGCCCCCTTTTTCTAAAGTTTTTCCAGCAAATGCCGATATGCTTAAAGGTCTGGAGTCAAAAGGGTTTCAGATGGAACAAACATATATATGGCAAAAGCAAGAAGCAGATTTACATCGTATAGAAAAAGCCACTGGCCCAAGACTTCTGGAAGAATGCAGATACTTCAAGCCGGGAGTCGGGTTTCAGTGTAAAGTAAGAGACGTTGGACTGTACTCGTACGTTGAGTGTCTCGAGATAGATTCTCGCACGTGTCCGTTCTCACTGTTTTATGCTTACACCAATTACTGTTCATGTCGCGCTCGCGTTCTTATCGCTAAGGCACTAGAGAAGTAGCCTATAAAATCCCAACAGCGAGACTTTGCCAATGTCACTATTCGAAAACGTCATTACCTTATTTTTTCAAGCCGATATCATCAATCTGCTGGTGAGTGGCTTTCTGATTCTAATTATTCCTAAGTTTGTGTTGGAGTTCTTCAGGAATCGCCGTCAAAGGAGAGAAAAACATCCCTGATCCTATACTTCCTTCAGCGCATGTAAAAGGCGATAAGATTCTCCCCCAATCCCATCCAGGTCCCCAAAGAGTGACCCTTGTGGCCTATCCTTTTCCCTGCTCCCAACACACCCAGAGAACCCCTTTAATATGAAAAAATAGTATTTTCCCCTCACGAAATTAGGGGTTTCCCCTATAAAATCTGCGGTCACAATTCCGATTAACTAATTTAAAGAAGTTACAAATCATCTGGGTGGAATACATAATTCCAAATGAGGTCATAGGTTGAACAAATGCATATATGGCAAAAGCAAGAGGCAGATTTACAGCGTATAGAAGAAACGATGCTTGGCTCAAGACTCATCGAAGATTGTAAATGGTACAAGTCGGGATTCGGTTTTACCTGTAAAGCAAGAGATGTTGGACTCGATTCGTATGTTGAGTGTCTGGAGACACAATCGCACATGTGCCCGTTCTCACTGTCTTATGCTTATTCCTATTACTGTTCATGTCGCGGTCGCGCCATTATTACTAAGAAATTTGAGACCGTTATATGAAATTCCAATAGCGAGGCTTTGCGAATGTCACTATTCGAAAACGCGATAGCACTATTTTTTCAACCTGAAGTCATCAAACTCCTGGCCAGTAGTTTTCTGATTATCATTGTTTATTGGTTTGCGTCAGAGGTCCTCAGAAATCGCCTGTACAGAACAGAAAAACGAACCTGACCCTCCCTGATATAGAGCCATCTGTCCAGCTCTGGTTCTTCAGACGGCCGAGTCGACTATGGACGAGAACTCTGTGGCCTTTCTTTTTTTCTTACTTCTAACACTGCCCGAGAATTCCTTTCTGTGATTTTGCATTTTATGCTCGCATATCGGTTTAATTCCCATTAAGAGGGTATAAATTGCCATATTGATTGTGGGGGACTAATTCTGCGGCAAGAAATCTCTCCTTAAAGTAAAGCTGAAAGGAACCGTTTAAGATTCTTTGATAAAGATGAGAAGTCCCTGCACTTGGATTCCCCTCCATTTTTCATCACTCTTCAGAACCATGGGGGATCCGGGTCAGCGGCGATCTTCTAAAAAGATACGGCAACGTCTTAGCAACAAAATGTCGCTCCCGCACATCCCCCACATCTTTCATAATTATAGGGCCGGGAGGTTACCACTGATCTCTGTGGATATCAGAAACATAGCTTAATCCGAGCCTGTTTTCGTTATTCAGCCTGCCCTTTTTACGTATCTTCTGTGTATACTGGTTTATTCATTCTCTCCATTCTGCTCAGCATGAGGTCAACTTATTCAGAGACGTTCCCAAAAATCACGCCCTTCAATGTACTATGTCAAGACGTGACCTCGCTCTTTTTGTTAAGGATAAACATAATCAAAAAAGAAAACAAAAGGCCAGGAATAAGAAAATGAATACCAGTCATGGCCTCTATGCCTGAAAGTCTCCAGGCGCTGGCTGTCATCCCCGTAAGCAGCATGGTTGCCATAGCTCCTTTTTCTGTGGCCCGAGACCAGTAGATACCTAAGATTACAGGAGCAAACATGGAAACACAATAAATGGCTGCGGTCCATTCCAAGAGTTGGATGAGCCTTGGGAAAACAATAGCCCAGACCATGCCTGTACTTCCGACAATCAGGATGAGGATTCTAATATTTAGATTTGTACGTAAGTCTTTCAATAAGACACTTCCCGCTCCAAGTAAGGTGCTGTCACAGGTAGACATGATGGTAGCTATAAGCGCAGCCAACAGCAGCCCTCCCAAAAAGGGAGGCAATATTTCTTTGGTCAAGTCTGGTAGGACCTCTCCCTGACTCAATCCCTCAGCTGGAGGCAAATCAGGACACATAATCCTGGCAATCATTCCTGTCAAGGCTATTGATAAAGAGATAGGGATGAGAATCAAGGCAGAAGCAAGGCAACTCTTTCTTGGTATCTTGGCATTTCTTGCGGAGAGAAATCTTTTGGCTGTGCTTTGCATGGTAAAGTGCCAGGTAGTCGACATAATGATCCAACCCAAGACAGTGTTTCTTAGAGCAAATATGTCTCCAGGGTTGGTAGTATTTTTTTCCAAAGGGTGAAACCATTTCTTTCCTATTTCTTCAAATCCCATAGCTAAAGGCGGAGCGTAGAAGCTTTTAAAGCCCTCAATATACCTTAATCCTAAAACGCAAAGAAAAACCATACCTAGAATGATGATAAAAAGTTGGAAGCTATCTGAAAGATGAACTGCCCAGGCCCCACCCCTGAAAGTATAAAACATTACTAACGTAGCACCAATCAATGTGGCCAGTTTTAAGGAAATGCCTGTTAAGTGATGAAAAATAGCCCCAAGGGCACAGAACTGAGCAGCCAGGAAAAGGATAAGGGCAATCAGACTGAGAAGACTGGCAATGTGTCTAGCCCTTGTTCCATATCTTTTAGAAATGAATTCCGGGATAGTGTAAACAGACATCTCCCGCAGGACTGGAACAAGTGTAAAGGCGAGGAGAAAAAGACCTACGCAGGCACTGAGTAGATACCATGCCGCTGAAATACCTACATAATAAGCTGCGCCAGCAGCACCAATGGTTGAACCAGCTCCGATAACAGTGGCTGCCAGGCTTCCTGAGGTAATAAAAAGACCGTGTTCTCTTCCAGCTAGAAGGAAGTCATCTAGATTCTTTATCTTTTTTCGGGCAGAAATTTCTCCAATAGTGATTAAGCAAGCAAAATAGAATAATAATGGAAATAAATAGATCATTCTTCTACCCAATTGCACACGGACGGGCCAGATCTTGCATTACAACATTACGACAGAACGGCTTTCACCATGGGAGCTGTGAGCTATTTCTTTGCGCCATCAGTGTATCTCACTCTGCCCCAATCTTTCTAATAATTAGTATTTGAGAAGCGACCCTTTCCTTTTGTTATTGATATCTGAAAATCCGGCGGGCCCATCAAAGATTTCTAGACTGATTGTCAAAAATATGTTCCGTTTGCTCGCAAGTCGTTGATGATTGAAAATATTATTTGGCGAACGACATTGTGCAATTTTGGAGAAGATTTTTGAATGTGACTGGCGTTTAAAATTGCAGGCTGTCTGAGGGCTCCGCCCGAGTTGTTGCGCTCCGGTTGCGCCTGACGGTTTGAACAGAACCACTGCGTGCGCGATTTAGCCAGGAGAATTCAAAAATCCTAAAATTGCACACCCACAAGTGAGCCAAATAGTATTTTCAATTGTCATCTATTCTTATCGGAACGTTATTCTGACAACCGCTATAACCATATGATAAGACTCGTCAAACAGTCGGAGGAGATTCTGGGAAAGGAAGGTTGTTTTGCCGAAAATTCAGCTTGGAATCGCTGGCCGTGGCCTTTTGGGAGGCCACACATTGTGAAGCCGTATCTAGAGATATGAGTTGGATAATGTAAGTTTTTGGGCCTCTAATTTTGAAACCTTATATGGCATTACTATAAGGGTGAACCCCAAAAAGCCTGCCACAATATGTCGGCATAAGAAAGGGCAAGGCGCCACTGCTCTTAAACTTTTTGTATATAGGAGAGATCCTTTGTTTTGTACCAAACATGTCTTCGACCTGTTCAGGCCTATAGGTATCAGATTTGAGCCCAGATAGCTCAATTCAAGCACTCTGTCTGTGAAAAAGTGCATCACTTCACTATTTCTAGTTGTTTCTCTGGAGGCAATTTACTGTATTCAAAGGCTACATCTATGATGGACTTAGCTAATATTTCTGATTTGTCGGTGTCGTAATAAGAATCAAACAAACCGTACCAAAAGCTCGCAGGTGTCCGAAAGAAAAAAGCTATCTCCTTTGCCACCTTCATTTTCTCGCTTGTGTTACACTTGCGCCAGGTATATCCATTGTCAGTTATGTCCAAGGCGAATATGAGCGTGGGCAGCACCAGGATGCAGGCGCAAATAGCAATCGTTTTCATTCCGTACACCTCCTTCCCCTCATGGGTGGCGATGCTAACGAAGTCATAGGCCGTTCGGTATTTAATTGCCCAAGCTAAGAGCTTCTAAGATGGTCCTTGTATTCTTTAACGTACACCCATCCTGACCAGACTGTTGCGGCTAATATGATGGACATGATGAGATTCGCGACCGCTGGCATCTTGAGGCTCACTTCCCGACTGTAATCCCAGGAAGGGATCATGAACAGCAGAATGCTACCACCTACCATCTGAACCAACGTCTTTGTTTTCCCCCATTTGTTAGCTGACATAACGACACCTGTCTGCTGAGAGACTATGGCTCTAAGCCCCGTGATCACTACCTCCCTCCCAATGACAATGATGGCCATCCATGCAGCTACAACCTGGTACTTCACCAGGATGACAAAAGCACTCATGGTAAGCAACTTGTCGGCCAGGGGGTCAAGAAAAGCCCCAAACACGGTGACTTCTCTTCTGCATCGAGCAAAGTATCCGTCCAAGGGATCTGTGGCGCAGGCTATCACAAAAATTGAAGCGGCGAACAACCTGCTCCAAGTTGCATCCGGAATGGTAAATATAATGAAGACCGGGATGAGAACAATCCGCACCAAAGTAATTCTGTTGGCGAGTGTCATGCCTTGTCTACTATCGGGTTTGGTTCCGTGAGTCCGAGAATGTGAGTTTCTTCCCATTGTTAATCCCACATACGAGCGGATCTATCAAAGGTTTCTAACTCATATGATGAATTTCGTCAAGCTGTTCGGGGAGACTCTGGAAAGCGAAGGCGGTCTGGTCAAAAATTCAGTGAAAGAGTGGGGCCAGGTCTTGACATAGGACATTGGAGAGTGTGAACTAAAGCTAGGCCTGTGGCAGGCGTTCCAGTCGACTCAAAAATGTTGTGATGTGGTTTTGATATATTCAGTCCTTGCACAGTAAAGTTAATGGGAGAGACTGTCGAAAAAGTCGAAATAGAGCATTTTAGCTATTCTCGTTTATAGCACAGCCACTTACTAACTGCGAAAAGCCTCTGAATCATGGCTTTGAGGGTTTTTCGAGAGTCTCGGAAGTAACATCCAAAAAGGCTCGCCTGCAAGTATCCAAGATGCTGGCAGGAGTTACCCTTGCTTTTCAATGGACGACCCTGCCATAACATATTGAAGACAGAGTCTGGCACCTGCATTTTTGACACGTCCTCGAACAACCCCATGATCCAAAACTACCATATGTTGTGGTCAGTTTTCACTTGACACACAACTTCATGTGGCCTATATTCGGCCCACTCAAAAAAAGTTGTTGTCAGTATGAGTCAGTGTCGGTTTCGGCTGAAGCCCAGCGCCATGGGTGTTGAGGCTTAACTTGGTGAATGTTGAGTGAGCGTGAATGACGTAAAGATAGGTCGCCGCCATTTTGTCGGGTTAGGCGTGCTTGGCTTTGTGTTGAGTTTTTTCCCCCGCGGAGTACTGGCCGCAGCTCGCAGTCTGGTGGCCATGGAGAGATCCCTGTCCCTGCACAACACACACACGGGAGAATCTCTCAATGTCGTTTACTGGGCTCGGGGTGACTATTTGCCTGGGGGATTGGATGACCTCAACTATATCCTGCGGGATCATAGAACCGGGGAGATAAAACCCATCGACACCCAATTGCTTGATCTGCTCCATGCCCTTAGCGAAAAGCTCTGCGCCCGTCATCCCTTCCACATTATCTCAGGATACCGATCCCAAGCCACTAATGACTTTCTCCGCAGGTGCGGGAGAGGCGTGGCGAGGAACAGCCTGCACATTCAGGGCAAAGCGGCGGATATCCGTCTCCCTGGTTGCGACCTGTCCGTGTTGAGACAATGTGCGATGAAATTCAGAGGCGGAGGTGTGGGGTACTATCCTCGGCCGAACTTCGTCCATGTGGACATCGGAACGGTGAGGTACTGGTAGTTTCTATTTTTTCTGCAGAGATATGACAGGGGTTGGGCTGGCCAGTGGCGGTCTCTCCGTCATTCAGATAGAAGTGGAGAAGTAGAAAGTCCGGTGTACAGGTTCCACTTGTGCTCTGCGTGTGTCCACCTCCTTCCTTCTTAACCCTATATCCCTGGCGCGCGAGTTATTCTGAAAGAACTATCTTAGACTGATTGTCAAAAATATGTTCCGATTGCTCGCAAGTTGTTGATGATCGAAAATATTATTTGGCGAACGACATTGTGCAATTTTGGAGAAGATTTTTGAATGTGACTGGCGTTTAAAATTGCAAGCTGTCTGAGGGCTCCGCCCGAGTTGTTGCGCTCCGGT
>JBFEUB010000085.1:0-13897 GCA_041547605.1 Desulfobacteria bacterium | reverse complement strand
TCTTATAAGACATTATTGCCTCCTTAACGCAGGGGCCTCGCCCTGATTTGGAATATTGGAAAAACGGAATATTGCAATAATGGGCTCACAGAAATAAGAGAACATTCCTCTTTTCACTTGGGATGCACCATTCCACCATTGCGTCATGCCGTGAAAAAAGCATGCATCACATTTAGGGTTTATGCTATGCATTCGGTAAGTTGTAGAAATTCCGAAACGCTTTGTTAAACCCGTTCCAGAATTAAACAGACCGCCTCTCCGCCGCCGAGGCACAGTGAAGCCAACCCCCGCTGGGCTCCCTTGTCCTCCATAAGGTGGAGAAGGGTGACCAGGAGCCTTGTCCCGCTGGCACCGATCGGATGGCCCAGAGCCACCGCGCCGCCTCTAAGGTTTACCTTGACTGGATCGAGCCCAAGGGTTTTGATGATGGCAACAGATGAGGAAGAAAAGGCTTCGTTGATCTCGAAGATATCGATATCATCCGCGGTGAGGCCTGCCTTTTTCAGAACCTTGGGAATGCCATTGATGGGCGCCACAAGGACATACTCTGGTTCAATACCAGCGGAGCATTGAGCACCTACTTGCGCCATCGGCTTCAATCCCATGGAGTCAGCCTTTTCTCGGGCCATCAGGACCACGGCTGCAGCTCCATCGCTGATCTTTGAGGAATTTCCCGCCGTAACGGTACCTTCTTTTTTAAATGCCGGTGGAAGCTTGGCCAAGACTTCCAAGGAGGTCTCCCGGACGACTTCATCCGTCTCGAACAAGATTGGAGGCCCTTTGCGCTGCGGGATTTCCACGGGAAATATCTCCTTCTCAAAGCTATCCATGGCCTGAGCCTTCAGGGCCCTGTTATATGAAGTTAACGCAAACTCATCCTGGTCTTGTCTGGTAACTTCATACTTCTCCGCACAGAGCTCTGCGCTCATGCCCATATGAAAGTCGCTGATATGGCACCAGAGTCCGTCGTGTATCATGCTGTCTAACAGCTGGCCATGTCCCATGCGGTAACCGGTTCGCGCTTTTTCTAGAAAATATGGAGCCAAATTCATGTTTTCCATGCCCCCTGCCACGATCACATCCGCATCCTTGACCATGATAGCCTGGGCAGCCATCATGACTGCTTTCAGCCCTGAACCGCAGACTTTGTTCACGGTTGTAGCACCCACGCGGTGCGAGAGTCCCCCTTTGAGGACGGCCTGCCTGGCAGGGTTCTGACCCAGACCGCAGGGGAGAACGTTTCCCATGATCACTTCATCCACATCATCAGAGGAAATGCCTGCCCGTTTCACGGCTTCGACAATGGCATAGGCTCCAAGATCAGTGGCAGAAATCCTTGACAGAGCGCCTTGAAATGCCCCAACAGCTGTCCTGGCAGCGCTAACGATGACAACGTCTCTCATCAATTCCTCCTTTTACTTCTCCGATATGCTGGATACTCGACACGGGACGATGGGTTAAGACAAAAACTGGACGGCAGCATTTCCAAACTCACGCCGGCCAGAATAGATCCGAAGCGCAGAAGGGGCTGTGTTTTGACCCGCAGAGCACTCTGGTCATTCCTCCCCAGAATATTCGGGCCTGAAAAACGGGGTGAAGACAATTTTATCTATGGTTCCCAGTCCATAACGTCTTCGCTTCTTTCTTTCGACTGCATAAGCGTCCAAACAAAGCTTGGACTTCCTGAAACAGAGCCCAAACGGGTCGAGCGCGGTTCGCGTTCCGGGTGCAGTATGCCGAAACTGTACGAGAATCCGTCTCTTTTCATCAACTGCCCGCATGATGTTTTCGAAGATATCAGGCCTGCAGCCAAAACCGTCCTTAATGATGACGTCCTGTATGACAGATGCCAAAAGCTGCTTCTGGACCTCGGGTAAGTGGTCAATAATGTTGTAGAGCCCCTTGAGCGCGCGTCCCACGATCGAAAAGTCCTTGGTAGCAAACAGATGGCGGGTAGCCAGAACTAAGGCTAAGAGCTCGCTGAGGGGCAGCTTCCCAATGGTGACCACGGGATCCCGAAGGATGGCGAAGCGGCCTTTTCTGCGCGAAAATGCGAACCCCATCTTGGCGAGCTTATTACGGTCATAATAGAACTGCCTAATGGATATTCCAAGATCTTTCGCGATTTGATCGGGGAGTTTGTCAGGCTGAGCCCGGACCTCAACGATGATTCGCAGAAGACGCGCAAGTCTGTGACTTTGCATAAAAATCCTATAGATTTTAACTGGTTCAAAGTCAAGGCAAAAATCGTTGTTGGCACCTCTTCAGATTGGGACCTTTGCAAAAGGTCCCAATTTTTTCATGGTCAAAAAGGGACAGATTAAGCGCTCACAGGTGCACGCAAGCGCTGGAAAAGAGCCACTTCGTGCAGAATCTGAGTCTGATGCAGAAGTTGGGCAAAAGGAAATGTTTTGCACAGGTCTCCTATTGACAGGTTCAGGACCCTACTGATACTCACACACTCATGGCTGACAGGATTCGCGTTGGTTCCCTGGTCTCGGGAGGCGGGACCAATCTGCAGGCCATCATTGACGCTTGCAACTCGAACCAAATAGATGCAAAGGTTGTCTTTGTGGGTTCAGACAACCCCCATGCTTATGGTCTCGAGAGAGCCAAGAAACATGGGATTTCCACCTTTGTGGTCGATTATCAGACCATCATAGAAGAAACCCGTGGAAGGCCCCTGGAAGGCCTGGTCCCAGGGGACTTTGATGTGGGAACCGTATTATCCAAACAAGGGATCCACCCTAAAGACTCTGACCGCGAAAAAGTGATGCGATACTTCTCTACAAGGGCCATTGCCGAGGCCGCTTTGCTTCGAGAGATGACTCCCCATCCATTTGACCTCCTGGCACTAGCAGGCTTCATGCGGATAGTCACTCCATATTTCATTGATCACATAAACACGGATCCATCACGCCCTCGGATCATGAACATCCACCCGGCTCTTCTTCCATCCTTTCCAGGGGTGGATGGATATGGTGACACGTATCGCTACGGCTGCAAGGTGGGCGGGTGCACGGTGCATTTTGTTGACTACGGAGAAGATACCGGGCCTATTATTGGACAGAAAACTTTTGAGATTACCCCTGACGACACGATTGATACTATCAAAGAAAAAGGTCTCAGGATAGAACACCAGCTTTACGCTGAATGCATTCGGCTATTTGCGGAGGACCGCTTGAAGGTTGTCTCCAAGACCTACACCCTCGAAAACGGTGCCGAGTTCACAAGGAAAGTGGTTGAAATCACCGCATAGTCAACACAGCCCATTCCCTTCATATTTGCTTGACACAGCATTGCCCATTTCCTATTCATTATTGATGATTCCTGCATTCCTAATAACTCCTGACAGATCGGGATAAATCGGGAGGGGCCGGCCCTGGCTGCTGTATTCCACAATGATATGACAAGTGAAATAGGAAAATGCGCTTTATGGTGTCCGGTGTCCTGGCCGCAGAAAAGGAGGTAGTCACATGCATGTTGGTATCATAATGCGCAAGGAATTGGTGACAATAGCCCCTGATACGTCTCTTGTGAGGGCCAGGGAACTCCTTGCTGAAAAACTTATTGAACACCTTCTCGTGGTTGACAGAGGTGGGAAGCTTGTTGGAATCGTCTCGGATAGGGACCTCAAGCAAGTTTGGGCATCTCCGGCAACAACCCTTAGCGCTCACGAGTTGAACTATCTGTTAAAACAACTGAACGTGGATACGATTATGGTCAAGAAGATCATTACCGTTATGCCGGGCACGACTATCGAACGCGCGGGTCGCATCATGCAAGAAAACAGAATCAGTGCACTGCCCGTTATGGCCAACGAAAAGCTTGTGGGCATTATTACAACAACGGATGTCATGGGTGTGTTGCTTGACGCCATAGGCATTGACGGAGAGAGTACGAGATTTGTTGTACTGGTCGAAGACCGTATAGGAATGGTGGCGGAGGTGTCGAGGATCCTGAAGGAGCAGCAGATTAACATCCGCAGCCTTGTTACGTGGCCTGAGAAGGCATACCCTGGCATCTATCAGATTATCATGAGGGTTGGCGCTGTGAGCGGGGAAAAGGCCATTTCAGCACTTACTCGTGCCGGATTCAAAGTCTTGACCGAATACGTTGATGACCTGACCCCATATTTGCCAGGGCATTGAGTTGACTTGTGCTTGCCTGAACGTAGGCGAAAGGGGCAGCTTTGTGCCGGCCCCTTTTTACACGTGATCCGCTCTTGCCTTCCATGGGGATCGGGGATCGCTTGGGCCAGCGAAGTTCACATGGAGCCTGAGCCTTTCCTCGCTTTTGGGCAACAACGGCTTGGAGCGATCAGCCGCGAACCATCCCAGGCGTTTGTGAGCACTTTACCCCGGGATAAAAAGGGACCTGTAATTACTTACGCCTAACATTGTCATGGAAAATCATCATCACAACCACGCTCAAACGTCTGGTCGAGAAACGGGCAGATCGAGACTTCGCCTGGTCCTCGTCCTGACCTCACTTTTCTTCGTGGCCGAGGTTTTGGGGGGTCTCTGGACCAATAGCTTGGCACTTCTCTCGGATGCGGGGCACATGCTGTCGGACATGTTTGCCCTCGGGCTGAGTCTGTTTGCCTTTTGGCTTTCATCCAGGAAACCCTCTCGAACCAAGACCTACGGGTATTATCGTTTTGAAGTTGTTGCCGCCTTCATCAATGGTGTGCTGCTCATCCTGATTGCGCTCTGGATTTTTGCAGAGGCTTACAGCCGTTTTCAGCAACCAGCAGCAGTAAAAACTGTCCCCATGCTCTTGATCGCCATTTTGGGGCTGATGATAAACCTTTTCGGTATCTATCTTCTACACGAGGCAGGAACAAAAAACATAAACATCAGAGGAGCCTTGTTCCATCTTATGGGGGATGCGGCCGGGTCTGTGGGAGCGATTACTGCAGCCATTGCAATAAAGACGACGGGTTGGACGTTCTTTGACCCACTGGTCAGCATTCTCATTGGGCTTTTAATTGTTTACAGCGCCTGGCGTCTGCTGTGGGATGTGGTGAATATCCTCATGCAGGGAGTGCCGCCGCATATTGATTTAGAAAGCATCAAGCAGAAAATCCTTTCCGTGGATGGGGTGATCGGGCTGTGCGATCTTCATATATGGAGCTTGACCTCTGAGTTGGAGTCATTTAGCGCCCATGTGGTTATTGAAGATATGGGAAGAAACAAAGAAATCCTGGAAAAATTGACGTGCCTGATAAGAGATAAGTTTGGGATCAATCATGTGACGCTGCAAATAGAGGACGAGGCCGTAGGGACGTGCAAGCTCTTCCCGGAGTAAGGATAAAACCCACAGTTTCCATAGTTGGTTGTGGAATTGTGGGAACGGCTATGGGCAAGCTTCTCGGCAAGGCTGGTTACCGTATATCTGGGGTGGTCACGACGGATCTTGAGACCGCCCGAACGGCTGCTGAGGCGACAGGTGCCGAGAGATTCTCCGTTTGTCCGTGGGAGGTCACCCGGGGGGCAGACATTGTATTTATTACCACACCTGATGATCTGATTGAATCAACATGCGCAAGAATCTCTGAAAACAAGGGGTTTGAAAGAAATGCAGTGGTGATTCACTGCAGCGGGGCCCTCTCATCAGATATCTTGTCATCGGCCAGAGACTCTGAGGCCGTGGTAGCAACCCTTCATCCGCTCCAGAGTTTTGCGTCAACAGATCAGGCTGTAAGCCTGGTGCCTGGCTCTTTTTGTACCATTGAGGGCGATCAGGATGCCCTTCCAATTGTCCGTCAAATTGTGGAAGATATCGGAGGTATCCTTTTAGAAATTGAGGCAAGGAAAAAGACTCTATATCATGCAGCAGCCGTGGCGGCCTGCAACTATCTAGTAACGTTAATATATCTTGCTCTCGAGTTAGATAAAATAGCAGGCTTGACGAGTGACAGCTCCTATGGGGCTCTGCTTCCTTTGATCAAAGGCACCTTGAGTAATATCGGCAAAAAAGGGATACCAGGAGCGTTGACGGGGCCCATTGCCCGTGGAGATGTGGCAACTGTGTCTGCTCACCTTAAGGCCATAGAAAAGGATGCCCCGAAATTTCTGGCACTGTATAAATGCATGGGGCTTTATACCGTTGACCTCGCTAAGGCCAAAGGGACCTTGAGCCAGGCGGCCGCTGCTAAACTCCGCGTCTTGCTGAGCATATCCGAGGAGCGTGATTGACGATGCTGGATAGACTGGTAAGCTTCTTGGGACTTTTTGTTTTAATGTTTCTGGCATGGTTAGTTTCGAGAGACAGGGAAAATATTAATGTAAGATTGATAGTCACCGGTCTCCTTTTTCAGTGTGCATTTGCATTCATTGTCTTCAAGCTTTCGGCTGGTGTGGTTATTTTCTCGTGGTTGAACGATGCAGCATTAAAGGTAATTTCCTTTGCCAAAGACGGCATCTATTTTGTTTTTGGTCCCCTGGCCATATCACCCGGAGAAACGGGCCCTATGGGAGAAACCTCACCTGGCTTCATCCTTGCCTTCCAAGTTTTCCCTTCGATCATCTTTTTTTCATCATTGGTTTCTCTCCTTTACTACCTGAACATTATCCCGTTAATCGTCAAGGCATTTGCACGGATATTTACCTACTTGATGAGGATCAGCGGGGCAGAGGCCTTGTGCGCTTCGAGCAACATGTTTGTGGGTATTGAGTCGGCGCTTACTATCAGGCCGTATATCCAGGAAATGACAAGATCAGAACTCTGCACGGTGCTTACTGCAGGTATGGGAACTATCGCTTCTACTGTGCTTGCCCTGTATGTAGGATTTCTGCACAGGGAATTTCCATCTATAGCCGGCCATTTAATCTCGGCATCTGTCATCAGCGCACCAGCTGCCATCATCATGTCAAAACTTGTTGTTCCTGAAATCGAAAGTCCAAAGACCTTGGGTGTGAGCGTTCAGGTGGAAAAAGATCGCCGTTCCAGAACCTGGATAGAATCGATTATCACCGGGGCCAATGATGGCGTAAAGCTGTGCGTTGGGATCATTACTCTCTTGCTGGCATTCCTGGGGCTGCTTTCCATGTGCAACTGGTTCTTGGAGTTCATTGGCGCCAAGATTTTCGGAATCGATCTTTCGTTGCAACTCACTCTGAAATACCTGTACTATCCGATCACACTCATCATGGGAGTCCCACTCAAAGACGCGGGGCAAATTGCCACCCTGCTGGGAGAAAGAACCATTGTCACGGAGGTGGTTTCCTACCAGCACCTGCACCAACTGATCAAGGATGGGGTGGTCTCAGATACGAGAAGTATCACGATTGCCTCGTATGCCCTTTGCGGGTTTGCACACATTGCCTCTCTTGCCATCTTCGTAGGCGGATTCTCAGCCTTGGCACCAACTCGAGCAAAGGATCTTGCTCAACTGGGTTTCCGAGCCTTGTACGCTGCCACCCTAGCCTGCCTGATGACGGGTTGTGTGGCGGGTCTGTTTGTGTAGCAATTTAGGTGATCCAGGTGGTCGGGCATTTCTATTGCCTCCGCTTGGATCTTATGCGAGAGAATTTGCGTTCAGCTCCATGGTCCGAAGAGCATCTCAATGGTTTTGATATCTATAGATTGCCGAAAGTAATGAGACTGGCCAGGAACCTTGAAATGGCGTTTGCATTGCTGGAAGTCGAGGTAGTGGGAAGTTGATATTGTCAATGGGACTCCGATGGTTCAATTTGGATCAGATATTTCGCGTGGAAGCCATTCTATAAGCTAACTCAAAAATGCGTCTGAAAACCCATGGCAGAGTTGTGCGTCGGCTCAAAATGCTCATCCCGCCGCGGCGGGACTGCGCGCCGGCCTGCGCCTTGCCCTGAGCCCTGATCCAGTTTTTTGAGATAGCTTCTAATCTCTCAGGAATTCTGATCGGGAGGTAAGATATGAAAAAAGTAATTGGACAGGAAAACCGCCTTTGCCTTCCTTGGACACAAACTATTCTGGGATCGCATTACGAAGGAAAAGTGAATTTTATGGCGCTGAACAGGTTAACAAGAGTTAATTTCGATCCCCCAATGATTGGTGTTTGTGTCAACAAAAGCAATGCTTCTCATGCAGCAATCCTTGACACTGGTGAGTTTAGCGTGAATGTGCCTTCTGTGGACATGTTTGAGGTCACTGACTATACTGGCTTGGTTTCTGCAAAGCGTGTAGACAAATCGGATCTTTTCGAAGTATTTTACGGTGAGCTCAAGGCAGCGCCAATGATTTCCGGGTGCCCTCTCACTATAGAATGCAAAGTGATCCGGACGGTGGAGCTTCCCGCAAATTCTTTCTTTATAGCTGATATCCTGCATATCTATTCAGAAGATAAGTACCTGACAGAGGGAAAACCAGACGTTAAGAAAATCAATCCGTTCGTTGTGACTATGCCAGATAATAGATTCTGGGCAATTGGAGAATGCGTAGGCAGGGCCTGGAATGCTGGGCAGACGCTGCGCATGGACCGCGACGAGAATAAGAATAAATAATGCGTATGATATGGCCCTCTTATCTGTCCATATGCAGTAGTTATGATTTCGGCAGGAAATGTCGAGTTGGAATTCGCCTTTCTATGCGTCGAGATAATGGGAGCCACCTCTAGGCTCGAACCCATGGGACCAACCACTACATCTCATTCGATTGCTACCTGCCGATAGCCCTCACTTCTTCATCCAAAACAGCTGACGTCTCATCCGCATTTTTTCCCAGAAAGTTGTATTGATTTTTGAGGTACTTTTGGTGACCTGCTTCCACATTTTAAGTAAGAATTTAAGGGTATTGTTCCCCAAAACGTTGTGAACCCAACATGGCGCTGGGCCGGAAGAACCGGAGCTTACTCTCGCGGAGATGGAGGAGCTGTTTTCAGATATTGTTCATCAGGTACATCAAGATCGTATGAGGACACCATAACCCGAACTGCCGGTGTTTCCCGAAACCGTGAGTTGTGAGGGGGCGTTTCCCTTAATCCTTCTTCCCGGAAACCATCAATCATGCTACATTGAGAAAAGATAAGATCTGAGATTTGCCTTTGCGCCTTTCACACCAAGCTTGTTTCTAATGCTTTGTCTGTGGGATTCGATGGTTCTCTTGGAAGAACTTAACAACCCCGCTATCTCCCTTGTGTTTTTTCCCTCTCTAATGAGCTGTGCTACCTGAATTTCTGTGGGAGTCAGCGTAGAGTACTTCGAAGATAACTGGCGGACGAACGGGGAAACAATATCATTGAGATTGGACTCAAGTATCCTCAGATAGGTCATTTGCTTCGCCTCCAGGCCACTCTTCTTCAACCTATTTATGTACGGCCCGACAAGTTCTTTGACGTTTGACAACACCCTTTCCTCAAGTTCTCGCCTGGCCTTATCCCTCCCTTCCAGCAAAACTCTCAGCGCAGCGTTAACTTCCTGAAGCTCACGCCTTTTAGCCTGCAAGGCAGCTTGCTTTTCTTTCATTTCTGCTACCACGCGCTTTTGTTCAGTAATGTCCCTTCCATAAACCGCAAGTTGTAAGACTTTCCTTTGCTCATCTACGACGGGATAGACCGAGTTACTCATCACCCTTCCGTCGACTTCGTCCTCAAAACAGACCTCTTTACGCGAGCGAATGACCTTATTGGTCCATATCTTTCTTCGTTTGGCAACCTTGGGCGGAACTAAACTGTAAACATTGACACCCGGGAGTTCGCCCATATTCTTGTGAAACCTGTGTGCCGCTGTCTCGTTGATAGCAAGGATGCTCCCTTCAGTGTCTATGAGAAACGCTGATTCAGAACAGGCGTTGAGAAATGCCTTCAGGGTCTCCTCGCTCGTCTTCAATGCCTCTTGGGCCCGCTTGCGCTTGGTAATGTCTATGAGAACCCCCCGCAGCCCTGTAGGCTTGCCTTTACGAACAATAATGGCACTGGCATATGCGATGGCCGGGAATGTGCTGCCGTCTCTCCTCAGCGCCGTGTATGGTTGACCATGCAACTTCTTCCCACTCATAACCTGCCGAATATTCTCTTTAACCCTATCCCGATCATTGCGGATAAACCATCGAAGAGCGCTAAAACCCTTTTTGAGGTCTTCTTGGGCATAGCCGAACGTCTCAAATGCATGACGGTTGGCGAAAGTGAGATTGCCTTTCTCATCAACCTCGAATACCGTTTGAGGCAGTAAATCGGCCAGTTGTTGGTACGTCATCTCATTGTCGTGCTGGGCCATTTTTGCCTGCTTGTATGCCCGCACTTCTCTTTCTAACTCTTTGACCCTTCTTTCCAAGTCCTCATGGGTTGTCTTCGCGGCCATTAGGGAATCCTCCGTCTCGTGGAACTGAAACGCCTATCCGAAAAAATGCCTACTTGATCAAGGCTGAAATTCGTGAGAGGCCTCTGAGGCTATGTCCAACGAGCATTGTAAAGTCGGTGCGCAAAACATGCATAGCGCACTTGGCAACGTCCGTCACTCCTCTACTTCATCTGTATAGCCCAACCGTCTCGAAAACTCAATTGTCCCGAGCAAGGCACTTCTGGATACCACATGCACGGTATCAAAACAGCAAAAATAAAGGGCACTTGAGCATCGTCCAAGGCCCGAAAATGGAAAGGATTGGCTGGTCGGGGCAAGAGGATTTGAACCTCCGACCCCCCGAACCCCATACGAGGCCGGAGGATTTTGGCAATATTTCAGAATCATTTAACTTGTTGATTTTTTTGGCTTGGCGATTATAAACAATAGAACGAAAAGTGAAAAAAAATCAATTTCTGTCACATTTTGTCACCCTTTTGAGGGTATAGCCTTCTCGGGTTAGGCCCTCTTGTGCGTCTGGTCAGCCCGAAAATCTTATGATACGAATCTGCAATCTTGATTCTACAGATATCATAGATAATGGGAAGTAACCTCGCAGAATTCTCGCCTTCAAATATCAGAGATAATGTAAAGGTATCTTGAGTCGTGACACACCTTGAAAAAACCCGTTGTTCGTCCCTAATCCGGTCTGGATATGATTTTCATATCGTGACATTTCATGAAATAGAGGTCATGGAAACCCTCTAAATTTGCACTCAGCCATTCAAGCCCAATATCTATGCCATATCCTCCTACCGCCCCTCCCCACTGTCTCGTGCCCACGATGATGCTCTGAATCGGTATATTACAGATTCTGGGATCATCTTAAAAATACTGTCTTTTTCTTTGACAAATACAGGCTTTACCCTATTGCTATCAACCCGCATTAATGACTATTTGCATGCATAATCCCATAGAAATCTCATAATCAATGCAACGCCTCGAGAGGTACAAGGTGTTTCTTAATCCCAAAACAAAGGAGGAAATGAAAATGGCGGAAGTGAAAATGCCTCATCCGGGCCATGAGCATCATCTGTGCTATCTGCAAAACGTTGGTTACCTGCAAGACCATCCTGAAGACTATAAAGAGTTAGTCCAGAACACAAAGTTCTTCTGCAAAGAGTGTGGCCGGGCAGCGGCCAGTGACGATAGGCTGTGTGAGCCTGAAAAGCTGTAGGAAGACGCACACGCTCAGTGGAAGAAGCGAAGCGGCCTGAAAACCTTTGAAAGACTTAATTAGCTGGCACATCTTTGGCAAAGGAGGTGGCTTGCATGGTGGAAGTGGCGGTTGCATGTCCTCTTACAAGGGGCGATAGAATACTTGTTGCGCTTGACGGGTCAGAACACAGCGAAAAAGCCCTTGATCAGGCGTTAAGCATGGCAAGAATCTGTAATAGCAAGCTCTTCGTTATTAGCGTCGTGGACCTCTATCCCGAACAAATGGCAGTGGCACCTGCTCTTGTAGAAAAGATGTCAGCGGAAGTTGGAAAGACTCTTGAACGTGCCAAGCAGAGGGCGGACGAAGAGAACATAGCGTGTGAGACAATCGTTCGTATGGGTGGAGCACCTTACGAGTTTATTGTTCAAGAAGCAAAGGACAAGGACATTGACCTCATCGTTATGGGAACGCACGGAAAGACGCGACTGAAGAGAGTGATTTTGGGCAGTGTTGCGGAGAGGGTCATTGGATCAGCACCGTGTGCCGTTCTTGTAACCCCTCTTTAGTCTAATAGCTTTGCCCTTGGGGTCATTGATTTAGAATCGCGCCGTTTTCCCGAGTTATTGGGGAGGCTCTGCAACCCCAAGAGGCCCATGCCTCACCACTATTAGATGACTGAGTGCTCTTGGTCACAAATTTGGTGACGTATCTTTTCAAGCGGCTATTTTGGGCTCTTGTTTTTTCGTGGCCAATTTGGCGAAGACTGCCTTTAAATCCTCCAGCGAGAATTTGCATTCTGAAGGTTTTGCGCCTCTTTTCTCGAAATTCGAGACCACCAAAATCCTCACGATTCTATTCTGTGCATGGAATTGTGACGGTCGCCCGTGATCTGCTGTCCACACTTTCATGATCACAAGAAACCATTTTCCAGCCCTTTATATTTAACATTCGACAATACGCCATCAGAACTCGGTCCAAAATCCATGATAAGTCATAGATCTTCAAATCCGAATTGGTAATTTCGGGTTCAAGCTATTTGGTTCAAATCAAAAGTCAGGTCAAATTCAAGATAAGTGCCATATTATCTTTGATTTCGCCCATCCTCAAAAAGGCATGATATGAATCTATAATCTTGACTTTTCCGGTATTGAAGATAATGGGAGAGACTGTCGAAAAAGTCGAAATAGGGCATTGTAGCTATTCTCGCCTATAGCAAAATCAACCACTTACTGACTTCGAAAAGCCTCTGAATCATGGCTTTGAGGGTTTTTCGACAGTCTCGGAAGTAACTTATACTTTTGGACTGAGGAAACCTATCCCCATATATAGTCTCCAGCGACCATCTTCCTGTGCCCCCAGCCTTAATCCAACACTACCTATTTTCCCCACTCTATTTTCCCGAGTTGCATGGGGCATTTTCTGAAATGAAATTTGGCAGTTCGCCCAATTGAATTTTGATTTTGATGTGCTACACATGCCATGTTGGGGAAGGTTGCACGGCGCACACACCCGATACTTGTTCCCTTATTCATCTTATTTTACTTCACAAGTTATCAACTGCTGTTTTGGAGAGCGGATGAGCTTCAATGTTGTGGCTAGACAGCCCCTGACAAAGGCCTTCTTTCCTGTTGGGAGCCTCAATCATATGAGGTTTGGGGGCGTTAAAAATAACTCAGCTCGAATCTCGAGAAAAAGGAAAACATGAGAATAGCATATCTCGTCTTGAAACCTTCAAAGCTGTTGATGAAGCATTCGCAAAAAACTTTGCTTTTGATCGTAATGGTTGCGAGCGCAATTGTCTTCCCATGGCAGGCGCTGGCCGCTCCACCCTTACCAGGGGCGATCTTTACCACCACAGAAAACGGCGATATAGTCAACGAAAACGTACGGTATAATGAGAAGGAAGATGTCTACCTGGACGGTGGCCCAGGCCCTAACGCGCCTTCGACTGCCGCGGGGTTACCTGAAGGTGACTACTACTTCCAGGTAACAGATCCCAGTGGCAAAGACTTGCTCTCCCCCGATCATATATCCTGCAGGAAGATCCACGTTAACGACTGCGGGGTGATCGATATAGTATTCTCGGGTATGACGTACGAATGGGTAAATGGGAAAGATGGAGGATGGGTGGAAGTTCTATGTCAGCATGGTGAGGGCACTGACCAAGACTGGGGGGGTGATCCTTGTTGGGCCATCACCGTGCAGCTCTTTCCGTATGATGATACACCCAATCCGGGCGGTGTGTACAAAGCATGGATCACCCCGGTAGATGACTATACGGGCGACCCTAACTTGGAGCCAATAAATAAGAACGATCAGGTCAACGGAGAAAATTATAAGCCTGGAAATGTTCATGGTTTCATCCCCTCCAAGTCTAAGACTGACAACTACAAGGTCAAAAAGAGAGGGAAGCCTT
>JBFEUB010000084.1:0-13898 GCA_041547605.1 Desulfobacteria bacterium | reverse complement strand
GAGCGTTAAGAATCATAAACTGTTTGAGGGCCTTAGGCCCGAGTTTTAGCGCTCCGGTTGCGCCTGACGGCTTGAACAGAACCACTGTGTGCATGATTTAGCGGAGCGAAGCTGATGTCCCGAAAACGCTCACGGAGCAAGAAAAATGGCTTTTTGGCGATTCCATATTCTTGGAACAAACTCCTGGGACACAACATTAGAAGCTATCTCAAAAATGTGTCGACGCCCCATGGTGGCGTTGCGAGTCGGCTCAAAATGCTCACATACTGCCGTATGCTGCGCTTCTTCACCACCCTCCGCCTTCCCCTGAACCCTTGATCCACTTTTTTGAGATAGCTTTCAGTTTAGCCACAGACCCACACAGAATAACGCAGACTACTGTTGCGACGACTTGTCGCCGCAGTAATTGTCGTGCCCTTCGGGCAAGTAAAGAATAGATCTCTTTTTTCGCGATAGCGAAGGAGGTCTTTGCCCGTCTGTGTGCGTCTGCGGCTGAAAATAAGTACTTAAACCAAGGGCTGGACAATCGGCTTATATTGGTTTATATTGCTTGTAACTAAGGTTATTTTCACAGGAGATTACAGAATGCCAATATTTGAATATCATTGTATGAAGTGCGACAAGGAATTTGAGCTCCTCGTCTTTGGAAACGAAAAAGTCACTTGTCCCACCTGCAACGGGAAGAAGGTCAAAAAGCTCCTCTCTTCTTTCAGCCACAAGAGTGACGGTCAGTTCTCAAGTTCAAAGGGTTCTGCCTGCACTGCATG
Source organism: Desulfobacteria bacterium (assembly GCA_041547605.1). GTDB lineage: Bacteria > Desulfobacterota > Desulfobacteria > Desulfobacterales. The sequence goes on along the minus strand of JBFEUB010000084.1, from coordinate 13,131 downwards.
CAGCGCCACAAGCTGCACGACCTGTGGCCATTAACCATGAATATCGTTAGAATTGGCACACGAGGAAGCCCGCTTGCTCTATGGCAGGCAGAGTGGATCCGTTCCCAAGTCCTTGCTCTCCATCCCGACTGCGAAGCCGAGATAGAAAAGATCAAGACCACGGGTGACAAGATCTTGGATGTCCCCCTGGCAAAGGTCGGTGGTAAGGGCCTTTTTGTCAAGGAGATTGAAACAGCCTTGCTGGAAGGCCGGGTCGACATTGCTGTGCATAGCATGAAGGACATGCCGGCTGAGGTGCTGCAGGGGCTTTGTATCGGCGTCGTACCTGAACGGGAAAATCCCTTTGACGTGCTTATTGCCAGGAATGGCTATTCGTTTAAAGACCTGCCACAAGGCGCCCGCGTTGGCAGCAGCAGCCTCAGGCGCGGAGCCCAGGTTCGACATATCAGACCGGACATTACCGTGCACCCTTTAAGAGGAAACCTCGACACCCGCATACGAAAACTGGAAACTGAAGGGCTGGATGCCATTGTTCTGGCGGCAGCCGGTGTTAGAAGGCTTGGACTGGAAGCGCGCATCACAGAATATCTTCCCGAGAACATTATGCTGCCTGCCATCGGACAGGGGGCACTGGCCATCGAAATGAGAGAAGGTGATGACACCACCGAACAACTCATCGCGCCGCTGGATCACAGAGAAACGCGCTTCGCGGTTGAGAGCGAGCGGGCCTTTTTGAGCCGCCTTGAGGGGGGCTGTCAGGTCCCCATCGCGGCTCATGCAAAGATTGATGGGGACGTCATCAGTCTCACGGGCCTTGTAGCCGAGGTGGATGGGTCCGTGCTTCTACGCGAGACAATCACCGGCCCTGTGGACAAACACGAAGAACTGGGGGTAGAACTGGCCAACCACCTCCTTGAAAAGGGTGGGCGAAAAATCCTGGAGGATATCCTGGGCCGCGCTGTAAAGGATTTGGCTCAGCCTGATAGGAATAAAAACAAGAGTTAGCCACAGACTCACACAGATTATTGTGCCGACGACTTATCGCCACAATCGGTGGCGTGCCCTTCGGGCAAGTAAAGAAAAGCTCTTTTTCTTCGCGATAGCGAAGGAGAATTTTATCCGGTCAGGTCGACCGGACAGAAGTTGTCTGCGTCCGTCTGTGTGGTTCTGTGGCTAACAGGTATTTGAAGCTTAGGTTTGGGGACGATGAAAAAAGGTACCGTCTATCTCGTTGGTGCCGGGCCTGGCGACCCGGACCTGATCACCGTCAAAGCAGTCGAGTGTCTGAAACAGGCAGATATAGTCATCTATGATTTCCTGGCTGCCCCCAAACTCCTGAGATACGTCCGGGAAGGTGCAGAAACCATCTACGTGGGCAAGAAGGGGGGCGATCACACCCTTGCTCAAGACAAGATTAACGAGCTGATTGTGAAAAAGGCCCAGGAGGGTCATACGGTCGTGCGCCTTAAGGGTGGAGATCCCTTTATCTTCGGCCGAGGCGGTGAAGAGGCTGAGGAACTCGTCCAAGCAGGCGTTTCCTTTGAGATTGTACCTGGCGTGACTTCGGCCGTGGCTGCCCCCGCCTATGCCGGTATCCCGCTGACGCATCGCAGATACAACACCAGTGTGGCTTTTATAACCGGACACGAAGATCCCACCAAAGAGCAATCCACGATTGACTGGTCCAAGCTTGCCACGGGTGTAGGCACCCTGGTCTTTTTAATGGGCGTCAAGAACTTGTCCTATATCGCGGAAAACCTGGTGGCCGCCGGCCGTGACCCGAAAACCCCGGTGGCTCTGGTCCGGTGGGGAACCACGCCTCAACAAATCACCGTGCAGGGAACCCTGAACACCATTGTGGCAGAGGTACAGGCAGCCGGTCTCAAACCGCCAGCCATCATTATTGTGGGTGAGGTGATTGAGCTCAGGGAGACCTTGAACTGGTTTGAAAAAAGGCCGCTTCTGGGCAAGAACGTGGTCGTCACCAGGGCCCGGGCGCAGGCGAGTGATTTGGTCGACCGGCTTACAAGTCTGGGAGCGGAATGCCTTGAATGCCCCACCATCAAGGTGGTGCCTCCGGATGACTGGAGCCACCTGGATGCTGCTATAAACAACCTCGAAACGTATGACTGGCTCATTTTTACGAGTGTAAACGGTGTCTCTTTTTTCTTTGAGCGTCTCTATGTAAAAGGCCTGGATGTTCGTGCCCTCAAGAATGTGCGCATCGCAGCCATCGGCCCGGCCACGGCAAAACGCTTAGGCGATTTCGGCTTAAAGAGCGATATTGTCCCCAAGACTTATCAGGCCGAATCGGTCGTTGAAGCCTTTGAAGCAGAGGACATGGAAGAAAAGCGGGTCCTCTTGCCCCGCGCCAAAGAGGCAAGACCTATTCTGCCCGTGGAACTGGTCAAGATGGGTGCGGTGGTGAATGAAATCCCCGTCTATAAGACAGAACAGGCCAGCGAGAATGTTGACGAGCTGATCGAGCGCCTGGAACAAGGCTCCATTGATATTGTGACCTTTACGAGCTCTTCTACGGTCAAAAACTTTAAGGCCCTTCTACCGGCTGACAGGTTTGAAAGCCTGATTAAAGGGGTTACGGTCGCCAGCATCGGCCCGATCACAACAGACACCGCAAAGGAACTCGGATTCAAGGTCGACATCACGGCCAAGGATTTCACCATCCCCGGCCTGTGCGAAGCCATACTCCAACATTACGCCTGGTAACACTCATCGCCCTACCCTACCCCTCAAGTCTCTCGCCCGCTATATATAAGAACCAACGGTGTCAGACCTGCACATTTGACAAAACTGCTCCCCCTGATAGTGGCCTTAACCTTCATAATAATCTCCTTGCAGGGCCGCCATAGGTTTGTGAATCGGGAACATCTATGTTATCAGGAGGTTGTTCTTTTTTTAACGCGATAAGAAAACAATGGGTAACCGGCATCCTGCAGCCCGTCCACAAGCCAGTACCAGTTGTACGTGGATTCAACAACAATACCCACAAGCTGGCCTTCAAAGGGCTCTAGAGCCGACAAAATAGTGTCTAAACGATTAGCTACCCTCTTGCTGTAGGGCCTGTGATCTTGATCGTTGATAATGCCGATGTAATTGTTACTTGCGTGCAAATCGATTCCAGCGTAAGCTTTCATGAAGACACCTCCTAAATCCACTATTTTCCCTTGGTTCCATAGCATTATTCGCTATGGATAGGGAGGTGTCTTCGCCACAAAGCACTAATAGCAGAGGTAAAAACGAAGCCCTTTATATGATTATCAGGTCTTGACATGGAACATTTTTCACCTGGCCAAGAACTGGAGTCAAACGTAACATCCGCCCCTGCCAGGTTCAGCGGCATGAAGAATATACAAGGCTTAGGAGGATAGAGTATAATGGACGCTGTTGAATGCATTAAAACAAGGCAGAGCATACGCAGATTCAAACCCGAACCTGTTCCAAAGGGAGTGCTCTTGGAGGTCATTAATATTGCCAAGTGGAGCCCTTCGTACAAAAACAGCCAACCATGGGGGGCCATAATACTTTCAGGTAACAAGAAAGAAGCACTGTCAAAGACGCTGATTGGACTGCTGGAAAAGGGCATAAAGCCATGCCCTGATCTGCCGGAGCCCCAATCCTGGCCGCCGGCTGAGGGCGCAAGAATTGATCATCTTTACAAAATGCGCTCTCAAGCAACCGGAATCGATCTGAACGATCCTGAAGTAATAAAAGAAGCAAAAAAGGCAAACTTCGCTTTCTATGGCGCACCGCATGCCATCTATCTATTCCAGGATGCCTCTCTGACCCCATGGTCCCTGTTTGACATGGGATTATTCGCTCAAAGCCTGATGCTTGCCGCCCATGCCAAAGGGCTCGGTACTGTCCCCCAAGCGTTTGCAACCGATTATGCAAAAGACATAAAGACTTTTCTCTCAATTGCTGAGACAAAACGCCTGGTGCTTGGTATATCCATCGGATATCCTGACATGGAATCTCCTGTTAACGCGTTTAGAACTGACAGGGTTGAGACAGATGAGCTCATAAAATGGGTTGAGTGAGTAGAAGTGGCAGAAGAAAAACACACATTGGAGCAAACTCTTGTCAGAATCGACTGAAAAAGAATCTGATAGCATCATCATCGGGGAGGTTCAGCTGCTTCTAGCGGAGAAGAGAACTTCTTTAGCATCCATGCGCACAGGCATTGCCGTATTTGCTATTCCCCTATCGGTACTAAGCATTTTAATAGCCACTTCCAGATATTACGACGTATTACATGTTCTCCATTGGCTCATTCCTCTTCTCGCAATCTCTGGAGCGATGGTTATCTTGGGTTCTTACTTGATCATTCGCTCCATCATTCGCCTGCACCACCACGACCGGCTTATTCAAGCACTTAAAGAGCAACACAGCCGCATATCAGAATTCATCGGCTAAAACAGTGATGTCAGACCTACACATTTGACAAAACTGCTTCAGGCGGTGTTCTTGTTTGGTTAGCACCACGGAATAGACCATGATTGTCCATTTTCAAGACCCCGTCATCTCTTTTTTCATCGAAAAAGGGAGGAAATAAAGCATCATGAAGATTCTATTGCTGAAGGTTATAACATTAGCTATTGGAGGTCTGGTAGGGCTTTCCGCACCTGCTAATGGTACCTACCCTGGTCTCTGGAATGTCTACTTGGATGTATTGAAAGATGCCAAATATATTGACCTTACCCATGCTTTTGAACCTATTCAGGCAGTGTGGCCAGGATTTGGCAACGCGAAGTTTAAACCGGCTAAAGCGGGTCAACGAATCGAAGGGTATGTAGAGGTCGGTCAAGAATTTACCTATGAAAAACATGGTTTTGTGGCTACCGCCTATGAGCTGCCAACTGATCAATATGGAACCCAGCTTGATCCGCCGGCTCATTGGAATGAACTCGGTGCAACAATAAGCGATGTTCCGGCGACCTATGCGATTCGTCCTTTAGTGGTAATCGACATCCATAATAAAGTAGCCAGTGATAATGGCTATCATCTTCAAATTGAAGACATTAAGGCTTGGGAAAAAAAGAATGGTCGTATTCCAGAAGGTTCCGTGGTGATGGTTCGCTCAGACTGGCACAAGAAATGGACACAGATTGAGCGATTCAACAAGAAGCCCTTTCCAGGCGTCAGTCTTGATGCACTCAAGTTTCTCCATCTGGAACGGAAGATCCTTTTTCACGGGCATGAGCCATTAGATACTGATACGACGCCAACGCTCGAAGGTGAATACTGGTTGATGCATAATCATTTTGCGCAAGCGGAGGGTGTTGCCAATCTCGATAAGGTACCTGAGGTCGGAGCGCTTATTATTATTGGTTTTGCAAAGCCAAAGGGGGGCACAGGAGGTTACGCCCGCTATATTGCAATAGCCCCTAAAAACTGGCCGCATGGCATTTCGATAACGGAGGTTTCAGGAGCTCCTCTCCCCATTCAGCCTCATCCGTTGAAGCGAGATAAAAATGGAGTTATGCGTTAAAAGAAACCAACGGTGTCAGACCTACACATTTGACAAAACTGCTCCCGCCTGACAGTGGCCTTAACGTTCATAACAACCTCCTCTTAGCGCCGCCATAGGTTTGTGACTCGGGCAAATCTGTGCTACTAGGAGGTTGTTCTTTTTGAAGCTCCTTGCAGCAAGCTACAGGGAATGCGCTCGCTGTTGCAGTTCAAGGCGATGATAAATTTTCTTCTTGCCACCCTTACTAGAAGCCATCTCAAAAATGCGTCTGACGCCTCATGGCGGCGTTGCGAGTCGGCTCAAAATGCTCACATACTACCGTAGAGCCCATGAAACCCTATCTCCTGCGTTGTCAAGGGTTCGGCATCCCGATCGCGGGATAGCCTCACCCTGTGACGCCTTGGATCTATAACATCCTGAACTTTCGCTCAATTAAGGTATAATTTCAGGTTGGAACATGAATCAGAATAAATTCCTGAAAAGAGCTTCTGTTCTGCTAGGAATCGTGTGCATAGTTCTTAGCCCGATATATTTCTATCATTATTATACTATTACGGCTCGTTACATCATATACGGAGCCATCTTTTACGTTTATGCACTCCCACTCCTCATATTCATCAATGGACTGCTGTTTATTACTAGGAATCGATTGATACCTCATGCAATAGCTGTTAATCTTTTTGCTTTCGTTACCTTCATTGCCCAGGAATTGGTCAACACGCTCTATCATCTTATCAGATTTTGGCATTCCCAGGGACTTTCTGTGTCCAAAATTATTATTCGTTCTCTCGAACATATTTTACTATTTCACAAGCATTCTCTGTTTCTACCGTCGATTGCTTTATGTATATTATTGGTTCTTTTCAGGCCTTCAAGGGTTAAAGGACTTAGGGGATGACTTTGTAAATTCAGTTCTAAACGCGTCATGAGAGAAACTAATGAGGCAAGGGGACATCCGTAAGTTCATAAAAATCGCCGCAAAGTATGATCTCATGTGAATAAGGACGTCCCTATTCCCTTATTCCCCCTATTCCCCGCATATGTCAGACAAGCAGAAGAAGAAAATGTAAATGAATATGTTCAAGAAGCTTTTGTTACTCGAGTGCCATGTATGTCCATGGTGGTTAGCGTATACTTTCGACAATCGTTTCCGTCGACGGTTTCATGACGCTGAAAAGATCCTTGGGCCATATGTAAAAGAGGGCATGACCACCATAGATATTGGCTGCGGCATGGGCTACTTCTCAATGGGCCTGGCCAACTTAGTGGGCGAAAAAGGCTCCGTTATAGCCGTCGATATTCAACAGAACATGCTGAAGGTGTTGAGGAACCGTGCCGAGAAAGCAGGAGTTGCCCATCGGATTCACCTTCACAGATGTGAACCGGAAAGGATAGGAGTTGGGCAGAAGGTTGATTTTGCCCTGACTTTCTGGATGGTGCACGAGGTCCCCCATAGAAAAGGACTGTTGGACCAAATATTTCAAATGCTCATACCAGCAGGCAAGTATCTTTTGGTTGAACCCAAACTGCATGTCTCTTGTGCTCGTTTTGAGGAGATTGTAGAAGACTGCATGCAAATAGGTTTTAAGATACTGGGCGACCCTCAGATTTCCTTAAGCAGAGCGGCTCTATTGGTAAAGCTATGAAGTGGACAGGAAACAAAGTGTTCGGCGACTGAGCCGAATACTTTTCATCGAAAACCAGCGCATTTAGCTGATTTTGAGGAGGCGGTCATGATTAAGAAATCTTTCATTTGGGCTTGTTCTGTTTTTGCTGTTTTTGCTTTTTGTACTACTTGTGCTACTAGTTACACAGGAGGAAAGATCAAGGGGCCACAACCAGAGAAATTCCCCCCACCCGAGAAGTGTGCGGGATGCCACAATGTTACCCAAATTTATGAAGAGCTTTCTTTGGGGGTACACAAGGAGTTGAAGTGCCTTGATTGCCACATGCCGGGGAAGGTTCAGAGGGCAAAGTATGAAAGCAAGGACTGCAGCTTCAGCCGGTTGGGCTATCATCAGAAACAAGGCGAGTGGATTGAATGTACGGACAGCAATCAGGCTTGCTTGCGGTGTCATGAACCCATCAGTAACACGACAGAAAAATGCTGGTCCTGCCACATGCTACAAGAGGGCACTGATCAGGTTATCATTCTAAAAGATAAAATGCGTCCTCGCACTCCTGAAAACATAAGGGAAACCAACAAAGTCGCACACAGAAACCATACTTTCAAACGTCATGGAAAGTAGTGAAAGAATGGGTCAGGTCTTGACAATAGAACCCATCTCAAGAATGCGTCAAAGTCCCCATGGCCGCGTTGTCCGGCTGTAGCGGGACTCAAAATGCGCATCCCGCCGCAGCGGGACCGCGCGTTTGCATCAAACAATATAACTTTCCCCAATTATAAAGCGGCATATAGGCCTCATAATTCTGGCTTTGCCGAAATTTTGTATTTTACTGGTCCAAGGAGGAGCTATGAAAATACTTCGACGTATTGGCTCGCTGGCCTTCGTGCTGGGGCTCTTCACTGCAATATTTGCTGGAATGCCATGGTACGTAGTCGTTGCCGATGATCCGGTCCTGCCCTGGTGGCTCAGGATAGCGGTTTTCTGCCTTCTGGGGGGTATCCTTGTGGTTCTGCTCACAGTGGCTGTCGAACAAAGAAAAATCAAGACAGCACCAGGGAGGGCCCTGCCTACTGAATCTGATCGCACGGTTTTACTATTGAGTTCCGCGGTATTACCGGGTCGAGAAATCACGGACATTCTCGGTCTCGTCCAGGGGCATACGGTATTTGCTATCTGGCTTGGCAAAGATCTATCCGCCATAGTCAGGCTGGTCCTTGGCGGCGAATTGACTGAATACACAGAGATGATGGGAAAGGCTCGGGCGGAAGCTACTAATAGGATGATCGCCCAGGGTGCACAAATGGGGGCAGATGCAATAATCAATATTCGCTATATGACTACGAGTGTTGTGGGGACTGCAGCGGAACTTTTTGCTTACGGCACAGCTGTCAAGCTCAGTGCATAGATGGCCTTGCGGGAGGATGTTGATATCTGTGGGAAATGGGGTCAGGACTTGACATGGGACATTTTGGCTTCCACATAAGTTCTATTTTGGATAGCATAAATACACACACCATGATTGTCCATTTTCAAGACCCCCTGAAAATATAGGAGATCAAGATGCTGAGAAGAATGTCAGCGTTAGCGTTACGGGCTACTTCCTGCGTTTCCTTTCTCATCGCCATTGTTTGCGTTCTCGGCTCTGTTTCGCCAACCTCGGCCAGTTCATTGGAGGAGCTCAAACAAGCACTGGGGGCTCATGATGTTGAGGTGGCATGGAGGGCAATCAACGGAATACCGAGGGGACTTGCTCCGCAACAAAAAGAAGAAGCAATCAAGCTGCTAACCAAGGCCCTGAGGAAGGAATGGCCTCGTTGCGCAGGGGATATTCGCCAGGACATTGCCCATCAATTGGCGTCTCTCGACGCCAAGGAGGCTATCCCCGACCTTTTGGAACTCATAAGGGCAAACAAGCATATCGAACATGAATGCGCCGAATGCGGCTGTTGTTTCCTCTCTTGGTCTGTAAACGATACCTTTCTCGAGCTTGAACCAGACTTTTTCTGCGAAAACACGTTGCTGCGCGCTCTGCATGCCTTGGCAACATTCAGTTACGCCAAGGAGATTTCAGAGTTGGTCGAATCAAAGACCCCTTACCGGCCTCAACTTCTCGCTATACTGGGCAAGATTGGGCACCCTCATTACACCCATTTCATCGCCAAGTTCGCAGACAGTGAGCCCCTCGCAGTGGCCTATGCCTTAGGTATAATCAAGCAGCCGTCAGGCATACCGGTCCTGGGTAGCCTGCTCGAAAACTCCAATGAGTCTGTGCGTTGGGCAGCTTCCCAATCGCTGACTATGATCGGAGGTGAGAGGGTGGTTGATACCGTGAAACTTAGACTACACCATCCGAATAAAGACGTCAGAGCATTAGCTGCAAGGACCTTGGGCGTTTTGGGTGTTGCCGACGGACTCTCCGTGCTGAGGCATCTGTCGCGGGAGGAAAAGGCGTCAGGAACACGCAGTATGGCCATCGCCTATCTGGGCCAACTGAAGGATTTTGAGTCCCGGCCAACTTTTATTGCTGGATTAAAAGACAAAAGCCTGCTGGTTCGGACCTACTCGATGTATGCCCTGGGATACGTAGGCGAGACCAGCCATGTTCCTGCGATCGAGGCCAGCCTTTTCGAAGCCAAGGCCATTGATCCTGCCACCCCTGCCAATAAGGAAGGTTCGAGGCTGATCGATGAAACCGCGAGAGAAGCACTGGAACAGATCCGATCGAGGTCGGGGGCCGGTAAAGGAGGGTGAGGTCTACACGCTTCACAAGATGGCATCATTGAAGAACAAAGGGGTCACGTCTGCGTTTGGTGCTTGCATAAAATGAAAAAAACCCCGTGGCCCACTAAGTTTGGGATAAGGGGAGTGAAGGAGGAGTCTATGAAACGCATTTTGATAGCCATCTGCTTTGTGCTGGCGTGTGCAACTACCCCGCAAACCAAAGTGCAGAGCCAAGAGGCGCAATATCGTGCGGGCGACACGGTGCTAAAGGGTTATATGGCCCATGACGACAGCATCCGGGGCAAGCGTCCCGGCATCTTGGTGGTGCACGAATGGTGGGGACATAACGCCTATGCACGCAAACGCGCCCGGATGCTTGCCGAGCTTGGCTACACTGCACTGGCGGTCGACATGTATGGCGCAGGTAAGCAGGCGGCCCACCCAGCAGACGCCGGCAAGTTCGCCAGCGAGGTCAAGCAGAACCTTCCGCTGGCCCAGAAGCGCTTCCTAGCCGCATTGGAGTTACTGCAACAGCACCCCACGGTCAATTCAACGCACACTGCAGCGATTGGTTATTGTTTCGGGGGCGGCATCGTTTTAGAGATGGCGCGTGCCGGTCTGGAGCTCGACGGCGTGGTGAGCTTTCACGGTACCCTGAGCACTGCCAACCCAGCTCGGTCTGGTGTGGTCAAGGCCAAGGTTCTGGTGCTGAACGGTGCCGATGACCCGTTCGTCAAACCGGAGCATATCACCGGCTTTGAGCAGGAGATGCAAGCAGCCGGCGTCTCTTACCGCTTTGTCAATTATCCAGGCGCCAAGCACAGCTTCACCAATCCCGATGCTGACAGCTTCGGCAAGCGCTTCTCACTCCCGATGGCTTATGACCCGGAGGCAGATATACAGTCCTGGCAGGCCATGCAGGAATTCTTCGATGAACTTTTCAAATGACGTAGACCGCAAGAAAGTGATGAAGAGGTCAGGACTATACTTTTCACAAAATTGCTTGTTTGAAGACCCACATCGGTTTTGGTTTATAAAAGAAGTGCCATATGTGGGGTATTGTGTCACAACGAAGCGGCTCTGTAACCATATTTAACCAATGGGAGATAAGCAATAGATGAATAAGAAGATTGAGGTGTTCTGTTCGGCGCTTGAGGAATACTGCAAAGTTTCAACGATGCCAGTTGCCGTGAAGCTTGGCAAAGAGGGCGACAGACCTCCCACAAAGGCGAAACGCCCACTTACAGACTTTGGGCATAGGATTGCCGCCTGCCAAGGAATGACCATTGCAAGAACTATTGGTTGGACTGTGGTGCTAAGAAAAGAAGATCACGCTTGTCCAGTCGCTTCAGTTTTTTTGGGACATATAGCGCCTGACAGATTTTTGGAGGGCGCCATTGCCGGATACTACCAAGACCAAGACGCGTGTGGAAAGAAAATGGAGCAGTCATTTCCGAGGTGGCCGTTGGATTTTATTCGGGAACTATGGATTGCTCCTGTGAACAGGTGCGATTTCGAGCCTGATTTGGCCGTAGTGTACGGCAATCCAGCGCAGATACTTACTCTGATTCACGCAGCTAATTTCCGACATGGCCCAGGCGTGCATTCATGCAGCACGGGTCGGGGAGGTTGCGCCACTTGGATTGCCGGCGTTGTTCAGTCGGACGAATGCACGTACACGATTCCGGGACCTGGTGAAAGAGTATTCGCGGGCACTCAGGATCACGAGATGTCATTTGCCATACCCCGTTCTAAGTTTCAGAATACCGTTGATGGATTGGAGTTTGTGAGGAAACAGGGCGGTTTTCGATATCCTGTGCCAAACTTGGCGATTCTGTCCGAGCCCAAGATCCCTGCGAAGTATTACACGATAGATCCAGGAGCCATCATGCAATCTGAAGAACAACCGCACACATAAAAAGAGTTTGCACAATGATAGGGGAAAAGCTGCAACTTGCGGTTTCCTCGTTCAACAGACGGGGACCTCCATGAAATTATAAAACACTTGAATAAAGAAACTTGCGATTTCACGGACGTTCCTGCTTTTGCAACATTAAAATGACAGGTTTTTTTCTATGGTTATGTTCTGAAGTAATTCTATGGGCAAGGCGCATAAATATTTCGAGAAGGCTCAGCGCAGGGCCAAGAGGAGAAAGAGCCCCTGGAATTTGATACTGATTCCGCTCGTGATATTGGGCGTGGTATCGACAGCATTCCTCTTAGCTATAGGCATATTAGTTATTCAACGCGCCTTCATACCCCCCGATACCTTTCTCTCAAGCTACACCCGAGTTGGCTCCATATTAATGTTTGTGCCTATTCTTTTTCCCTCACTGGCCATTGGTATGGTAATAGCCAATCTCATCGCCTGGGGCATTCCTCCTGCTAGAAGAGCTTTCGAGAAAGAGGCAAAAGGCATAAAAGGTGCCTCGTTCAAGAGGACCATGCGGAAGTTGACCATCGTCTCAGCGATTCTTCTCGGTCTTATTGCACCTCTGTCTGTCCTGGGCGCCATGAACTATTTCTATGTTGCGCAGGATGGTATACACGTTAATCCGTTGCTTTCGATCAGAGAAAGTCATTATAGCTGGGCTGATATTAAGGAAATTAAGATAAGTTGCTTGGCGGAAAGGAGGAACCTACACCTCAATTATCAATTGATAATGAATGACCAAGCAAAGGTTGATCTTCTCAATGAACCACGTATGAAGTTTGTTCGGTCTTATGATCGCATCAAACCATTCATAGAGGCGCAAAAAGATATCGTGTATAAGCACGAGATAACTGACAGGGGTGTGAATAGATTGAGAAGGCGGTATCCGCAACACCACGCAGAAAAGATTTTAGAAGTCATGCTCGGCAACTCCTGATTACGAGTACGTCGCACAAGAGCAAGGGCACGGGGTCAACTCTTGCACGATAATATTGGTTGCAATGAATGATGTCATTGTTAGCTAATATAAAACGGTTACAGGCTGGCTAATCTTTGGTTGAAAGGAAAAAAGAATGAAAAAGATTAGGCTTTTTCTTGATCCGGTTCTCTATTACATGGAAGACAGGTCGGGCTTTGCAAATTCACATTATATTGATCTAATGAAAGGAGACGTTGTGTCGCCCGATATTGATGATGATATTAGTTATGAGGATGTCGAGAATGAAGAAAGATATTTCTACATTGAACCCATCTCAAGTGATGAAGGCTATGAGATAATGCAAGACTTTGCTGCGTCCTTAGAATCCGATGAAATAAGAGATCATTTGATTGATACTCTTGAGCGAAAGAAGCCATTT
>JBFEUB010000083.1:0-13947 GCA_041547605.1 Desulfobacteria bacterium | reverse complement strand
CTGTCTCCAACCTCGTCTATCATTCCACTTCCTGACGTTATCTTTGAGCACCGCCTCTATCTTCCCCTTATTGGCTTTGTGTTTTTTTTGATAGGCATCATAACCGCCTTCAAAAGGCACTGGAAACCACTATCCGTGGCTACCAGCATTCTGCTGCTTCTTCTCTCGGGCCAGACATATTCCAGAAACAATGTTTGGCAAACGGGGCTGACGCTCTGGAAGGATGCGGTGAGAAAATCTCCTGATAAGGCCCGCACGCACGTCAACCTCGCTACGTGGTATATCAGAAACAAAGAATACGACCCGGCCGTGATCGCACTCCTTCGGGCTATTGCCTTAAAACCAGACTACGCGGTTGCTTATGAGAATCTGGGTGTAGCCTATTTCCACAAGGAAGCTTTTGAACCAGCAATTATCGCATTTGAGCAGGCAATCGATCTGGATCCTAATCGCGCCGTCACATATAATGCTTTAGCAGAAACCTACATGCGTGTGGGGAAAAAGGACCTGGCCATCAAGAATTTCGAAAAAGCCCTGGTTTTCAACCCATCCCATTTAAGTGCACGAAACAACCTGGGCTTACTGCTAGCAGAAACAGGGCACTACCCCAGGGCAACTGAAGAGTTTGAAAAAGTGCTTAAGTTGGATCCGAGCCACAAGGAAGCTTCTTTCAACCTGGCACGAGCCTATGCGCTCTCTGGACAGGTAAATCGGGCGGTCCATCAGTACAAGAAGGTTATAGCATCAGAACCGAATTTCTTGGAGGCATACCATAATTTAGGTATCCTTTATTTAGATGTCCTCGAACGGCCTGATGAAGCCAAACAATATTTTCAAAAAGCATTGGTCTTGACGAAAGAACCACAGGCGGCCTCCCGACTCAAGGAAATTATAAGCCAGATTGAAGAACATCATCCAAAATAAGAAAACCGAATCGGAAGAGAGGTTCTTTTGGCCCATGTTAGGAAAGTTCTGAAGAATATGGGTTCGCCATCAAGCCGTTTTCCCGGCTCCGCGACCACTTTCTGCATACAATGGCTGCTATTTCTGAGACATGACGATAGAACGCATCTCAAAAATCTGAATCAGGCTCCAGGGCAAGGCGCGGGGCGGCGAAAAAGCGCAGCATACACTGTAGTATGTGAGAATTTTGAGCCGACTCGCAACGCCGCCATGGGGACTTAGACGCCTTTTTGAGATGCGTTCTAGTCAGTGCCCCAGTAGATGGGATCAGAATTTAAAGCAGGCATTGGAGCCCGCAAAGCACCACCTGGTACTAAGTCTCCAACGTCTAACCCTTCTAAGTCATACTTTGCCTTGCCCACACATGCAAAAAAATTCTCCAGGTAACAATACTGAGATGGGAACACCGTCCGGGTACCCAAGAAGAGCATGTCGTCTCGCCACAATACTTCTCTGTCGCCAACCCGCATGACAGCAATCAACTGGCCTTCCTCAAGTATATAAAGGGTATTATGCTCCTGTTGAATGACTATGTGAGAAACATAATGTCGAGGGTGCCTTGCCGTAACGTAAAACTCCTGCTGGTCCTCCCCGAGACGGTATGTCAGGCGAAGCAAAATTTCGTTTTCTTCCGCAGACCACTGACGAATTCGTAGCGTATTTTCAGGGGAGTTGATGACGGTAATCAGTTGGCTCCACATGACATAGTCAAATTCAATGGTAAAAGCGGTGCTATCGACGTTCTGCCTGCTGAAAGCCGGGTTGGAGATGATGCCATCGGCTTTGGTAAAAGTGCACTCCGCCTCCGCCACATGACGAGTTAAGATTCCCGAGTTGGCAAAGCAGGTCTCAAGTGCAACATGGGTCCCACCAAACAATTTTTCTCCCACATTGCGCGGCACAAAATCAACATACAATCGCTTCTTTCCTTCCGAAATTTTGCTAAAATTCTCGACTGTCTCAATGGAATCCTTGACTGGGCTCACAATGTGAGCGATTTTACTGCAAGCCTCAAAGATGTGGCAGGCATTAAGACTGATGACAATAAAAACAGCACACCTTGCCCATGTCTGCGGGCTAACAATCATTCGGCCGATGCGATGCCAAGCAACTGACCCGTTTCTGCTAAGTCTCTCAACCCCAAGTGAGCCAACCATGGCCATGGGCCAGGAAAATGCCAACACGAGGAACGCGTCTGGAAGGTAAAAGTACCGTGATTGAGTGACAACATAGAGATTGAATCGACCGATGGCGATGATCCCATAGTAGCTTACAGAACATGCCAGGAAGATGAGGAGGAGATAGCCCCGATGCCGTATCTGACCGGAGAATCTCCGCCCTCCTTGACGCAGACTACTTGCAAGGGCGGCCACGAAGAATAGGATCGCAAGAATCGGCAAAAAGCTGAATTCATTCCCTTGAAGATAGAATAAGTCACCTATCGCAAGTCGGGGAGGGAATCCCAGGTTACCCAAGGCACCCTGATTCCACAGACCACTCAATGTATTATGGCCTGCACGTATCGCCGAGGCCGCGTCAATACGCGCAGATATCTGGGATCCGACTCTCTGTAGGTGGAAACCAAGAAATGCACCGTACGCGACAACCAAACAGACGACAAAAGCAACGACGCTTTTTGCGTTCGAATCAAGTCCCGACTTCCTACCCTTATCGTCCGAAAAGGACATGGCCACCAGGATCAAGACCGGAATCGCCAGCCCGGCCTCGTAGAAATAGCAGGCAAAGCCAACCAGAATGCCGCCAATGAGTGCCTGCCACCGCCGCAACTGAGATGGGTCTCTTAACGCGACCCAGAATCCAGCAAGAAGGCAAATCGTCTGGTGAATGATGTATACATGATAAGTCCAGCTGACAGTGTCAAAATGGCTAAAGCCGGTCATAAAAAGTATCGCGCATAATGCAGCTGTCATTCTATCACTGTGCAGATTTCTGACAATGGCGTAGATGAGCAGCCCAACGACGGTGTGGGAAATCCAACTCAGGAGGTGAAATAAAAGGAAGTTATTCCCCAGTACCTTGTGGATCAGATAGAGTAGCAGGTGAGAAAAGGGTTGAAATCTGGGATCGCCGAAGAGTTCCCAAGAAGAGACTTGGGCTATTGTTTCAAGAGTAATCGGTGCATTGCGTGCGAAATTGGCTATGTACCACTCATCACTGCGAAAGGGTGTCGTAAGGATCGGTGAGAAGGCAACGAAGGAACCGATGAGGCCGATGGCAAGTACAAGATGGTGTGCTTTAGACTCGTGTTTCATCCC
Organism: Desulfobacteria bacterium; assembly: GCA_041547605.1. Lineage (GTDB taxonomy): Bacteria > Desulfobacterota > Desulfobacteria > Desulfobacterales. The sequence continues at coordinate 10,708 of JBFEUB010000083.1, read as the reverse complement.
AGACGATAATGCTCCGGTCAAGAGCTCTCCCACTCTGTTGGATCCAATCGCTTAATATAACCCTTCCTCACGGTTTCTCTTTGTCCGAGAATGATCCATTTGAACCATAACCTGAATATATCCCTCAAAGAATTCATGATGCTCTTCGGCCGGGTCCCCTTCGCGTCACCGGACTGCCTCGGAAGGAAAGATATGGGCACTTCGATAATCGACGCTCCTCTCCAATAACACTTGATCAGGCCCTCCGGGTTAGTAAAGGAGCTATTCGCCTCAAGGGCAATGGACTGTATCAGTTCCCTTGGGTAAAAGACTACGTTTTGATAATCCGATAAAGGGACATGAAAGAGAGATCGAATTAGTATATAGTTTATTACGGAGATAATCGCCTTGGGTAACGTGTCTGATCGCCTCGTGATGTGCTTGATACCAAACAATTTGAGAAACCCCAAAATCGGTTCCATCGCTTTGTCGGCTGCCTTAACGGGCGCTCTTCTCACACCAGCGACCACGTCATACGATTTTAGCAGCTCCAGAAATGCTCTCAGAAGAGATAAATCATATGACCAGTCAATGGTTTGCCAGAATAGATACTCTTTACTGGCGCTATTTATGGCTTTCTTGGATGAATAGCCTACGTTCATGTTGATCCGGTTACGGATCAACCTGATCTGAGGAATGTCCTTCATAGCCTCCCTGATGATTTCATTGGTGCGGTCCGTACTGCAATCATCGACTATGACTATCTCATAATCCTCGACCGTCTGTCTCAGAAACTCGTTGGCTTTCATCAAGTAATCGCCTACTAGTCTTTCCTCATTATATGACCAGCAAAGCCATGAGACACTTCGGTCAAATTTTGGCAGAGAATTGCAAAATTGCCGATTATATTTCGCTTTGATATTCCTCTCCTTCCCCAACCCTTCCCTCCTGAAGCTGCCGAACTATGCGGAATATGTTGCCAAAACCCACTCCAAGTATAACCGCTGACAGAAGACCTAATACAACAAACAGCACTGACGTAAGTAGATGCCACAGGATCGCCGCCGATGAAATAACAGAGGACGGCAGCCCAAGCCCCCATGAAAAAATCAGCACAGGGTACATTTCGGCCGTACCCACCTGGGCCGGCGGTGTAGGCAAGATAAACATCAAATTCATAAGGCACGCTGCCAAGGCCCCTTGGAGCCACGTAATGGAAATTCCAAAGGCCTTGATGATGAAGTAATAGCAAATACCATCAACCGAGACTATGATCACTGACAATAGTAGAATAATCACGAGGTTCCACTTTGAGAATTCCAATATGTTAATCTTTTGTAACGTCTCCCTGCACAGCGAAATAACTTTCGCTTCCGAGAGACGCTTGAGCTTGTCCTGGTCGACTCGGAGGGACAAAAGAATGTTTCTTAGCGGATCTGAAAAAATGTCCAGTAAGCGGGGTCCCAGGATAAATAAAGAGATCGACAATAGTAAACAAAGGACAAGAATGACTATGAACTTGGACGACCAGTCGGAAAATACAAAGCCAGCTGCAGGAGTAAAGAACAGGAATAGTAACATAACCAACAACTGGCTAAACCTGTCAATCAAAGTGGCAGACACAGATGAGGGATAAGGCACATTTGCGGCTTTCTTGATGATATACAGCTTTAGAACTTCACCCAATCGTATTGGAAAAACATAATTGACCACGTTTGAGATCATGACCGTGTCGTAACCAGTTCTCCAGGTAACATAGTCTCTGCGTCTGAGAATGAATGTCCATTTGACAGCTCTAAGAAGAAGCGTAATGAAAAAAAAGCATATAGACCAGCAGACCGGAAACGTCCGCGCAGTGCTCAATAGGGACCTGGTAATGTCCCAATGGAAGAAATAGGCCAAGAAGACATATAAACAAATCCCGCCGATCAGGCAACCAAGCATCTGTATCCATTTCTTCAAAGTCCGATTTCCCTTATAGTATGCTATTGGGCCACACATTGCTCGCCTGGCAACTATTGAAGCTCCCCGCAGTAAGCTGCGGGCCATGCGCTCGCTTTTGCGGTTCAACCCGAAAGGTTCAACCCGAAACCCGAGTCTTACTTGTCCTTCATCGAAAATGGGGAATTGTGGATGGCACAGATTAGACTCTCCTGCCTTTTTTTCTGCACTCAAGGACAGCAAGATCGTTATACAGGGGATTCAACCTGTTATTGAAACTGAGAATGTGGGATCTTTCAACCTGCGTCTGGATGATGACGAAATACTTTTCAACGTGTTTATGATAATCTTCGACAGTCCTGACATGCTTCCCTTGTTCCAGTTTCATGAATGCTCTATGCAAACAGGAAGTGTCGTTTTGAACCAGTAACAGATCTATTACGAAAAAAGTGCCGTGATCTGCCAGTAACGACTTTATCCTTTTTAGCTCCGAAGAAAGCAGCGTGTCGTCGATATGGTGAAAACAACAATTTGCAATAATCAGGTCAAAGGGAGCTTGGTTTTTCAACATGTCGTCCGAAGTCGTAAAACTGCAACCCGGATAAAAGCGGCTCGCAAAGGTGGTCAACCGATCATCAACATCGTAACCCCAGTACTTAAATCCCTCCTTCTCGAAAACCCTTGCGAACAGCCCCGTCCCACAGCCGAAATCCAGGGCTTTGCTACCTGGTGCCAGTTGAATCCTTTTCAGCCTCTTAGACAAATTGTTTCTTTGTTGCCATTTGTCCAGGGTGATAATCCGCTGCGCAATATCATTAAACAATGCCCATATCATCATATTCCGGCTGCTATTTCCTTGATGGACTCGATAACATAATGAACCTCAGAATCTTCAAGCTTCGGATAAAGTGGCAGAGAAATGGTGCTCGCCCCTATGCGCCTTGCGACAGGCAAGTCGTCTGGCTTGAAACCTAAACTTTCACGGAAGTAACTAAGGGTATGTACGGCGCGGTAATTAACTGCCACACCGATCTTTTTGTCCTGGATGCCACGTAAGAATTCATCTCGCCTTTTTGGATCCACCCATATGGTGTATAGATGTCGTGCGCTTCTTCCCCGTGTTTCCGGAATTCTAATAGCAGGAATACCGCGGAACCCTTGGTCATACGTCTCCCAGATAGTTTTCCTCCTTTGCCGGTATTGCTCTATGTTACCCAACTGGCCGATCAGCAATGACGCATGCACGTCGTCCATGTTGTATTTCCACCCCAGCGAAATCATGTCCCAGTGCCGGTAATACCCCGTATAGCGAGTTGCCGCATCTGTGGACATCCCATGCAACCGTAAGATCCTCACCTTTTCTGCCAGTTCAGGGTTATTGGTGGCAACCGCCCCCCCTTCGCCAGAGGTCAGGTTCTTGGTAGCGTAAAAGCTGAAACAGACGGCGTCGCTCAGTTGGCCGGGCCTGATGCCGTCACGTTCCCCTTCGACACAGTGGGCACCGTCTTCCACGATCTTTAGACCATGGTTATCAGCAATGTCTCGCAACCGCTTCATATCGACCATGGAGCCATACAAATGGACCGGTATTATCGCCTTGGTACGTCTTGTAATCGCTTCTTCCACTGTGGCAACATCCATCAGTCCCGTAGTCTCCTCGACATCTGCAAAAACGGGGGTTGCCCCAGTGTGGAGGATCGACGTGGCCGTGGCTATGAAAGTCATGGGGGTTGTGATGACTTCATCCCCCGGGCCTATTCCTAGTGCCAATAGTGAAAGGTGGAGCGCTGCTGTACAGGAATTCGTTCCAATTACGTACTGCAATCCAGTGTATCTCGAAAACTTTTTCTCAAATTCAGCGGTCACCGGGCCAGTAGTCAAGAACATGGATCTTAACACTCTTGTAACGTTTTCTATATCCGGCTCTCCCAAGTTGTGACGAAAGAACTCGACTTTCATGTAAGCAATCCTTGTATGGGCCCAGTTTTCAGGCCCAATCCTCAACCAACCTCTAATGCAACTCCCGTTCTCCAGATGCCGCAATAATAGGAATCTCTCTCATCCATTGCTGCTTTTCCCACCACCATTGATTATTCGTGTACCAATCAATGGTTTTCTTAAGCCCTTCTTTCCACCCTGTTCTAGCCTCCCAGCCAAGGGTTTCTCTGATTTTCGAACAATCAGCAGTGTGTCTCATCACCTGCCCCGGCCGGTCACCAATGTGCACGACGCACTGATTATCCGGGCACATTAGAGCAACGATATCTTCCGCAATAGACAGGATGGACCGATGTATCCCAGACCCCAAATTGAATACTTCACCAACAGCTTTCTCTGGCGGGGCGTGCAACACAAGATCAATAGCCTCGCAGTTGTCCTCAACGTAGATGAAATCCCTCGCAGATTTACCATCACCGTGGACCCTCAGTTTTTCGCCCAAGAGGACGCTGGTAATGAATCTGGGGATGACTTTTTCCAGGTGCTGCCTGGGGCCGTAATTGTTGAACGGCCTGAGGATAACAGCCGGGATGTCATACGTTGCGCAATAGGAATAGACCAAGCGATCGGCACCGGCCTTGGCGGAGGCGTACGGGCTCATTGGATTGAGCGCATGATTCTCATCCATTGTTTCGGCTTGCGCTGTCCCATAAACCTCTGAGCTGGATATGTGGACGAGCCTTTCGATTTGGTCTTTGTATTTGCATACAGCATTTGTCACCATCTGTGTTCCTAGTACGTCAGTCCGAAAGAACTGGGTGTTGTCGTATATGGAGCGGGTTACATGGGTCTCGGCTGCAAAATGCACCACCATATCGGCTTGTGAGACCAATGTGTCCATTAACTCGCCATTGATCACATTCCCATACCAAAACACAAACCGGTCATTGTTCTCCTTCCACACGGGCACCGGCAAATTTTCCACAGATCCGGCATATGTGAGGCAGTCTACAACGATTATCTTGTAGTCCGGGTACTTGTTGAAGACATGATGCGTAAATGCAGAACCCATAAACCCTGCCCCACCTGTGATCAGTATCGTTTTCACACTTCCCCCTATCGCTTAGCCTCCTGTTAGGATATCCAGACTGTCTGGACCACAGTTAAAAAGAAGATCAATGACTGAAAGGTGAGATATGAAATCCCCATAAAGCTGTGGATACCTTGGGTGGTTATATTCCTGGAAGCTTACAGATATTCCGGCCTCTTCAAAAACGCCCACGTCGATGTAACTCTGTCCGGCTGAACCTTCGTAAAAGTGATCGCCACCAAGAGATTGGATAATATTGATGAGTCGTTGCACATTAGAACCGTGAACGCCAAGAGCAGAGGCCAAAACCATTTGGGTTGAAATGCCCAGTTGTTCTGTGAGCCAGTTAACCAATTCCAGATCCAGGTCAATCAAGAATCTCCACGGCCTGTCCAACATTTCAAAAAGGTCTTCTCCATAACGGCCAAGAAAAGGCGACTTTGAATAATTCTGAGTGATTGCCCTGATATGCTTTTTTTGCCACGACTCCGATGAATTAATTGCCACGTCTTTGATTAGAGGGAGACCCTGACCCTTCAGTAGGACGGGCACAGTCAGCCACTGTGGGCCATTTGGCGTCTTGATGCGATTCCGGTTCCGCCAACTTCCCTTTTCGAACTGAACATCATCATACAACACAAAGATATCGCACCGGTGAACCTGCTCGAAAAAGCCTAGCCACGGCAAATATCCGGGCTGCAAAATCCCGACTGTTCTATGACTCATTGAAGACTATCCGACACCTTCTCACTTGCCAAACAATGACACATTCAGACTCGACGAGAAGTGTTCATAACCAGCCCACGTCCCGAAATCCATAGCCTTGCCTTCCAAAAGCACAGCATAATTTCGATGCGCCTTTATCAGCGCCTTAAAAGAGTACAAGAGGTCAACTTCCCCAGTGGCAGGATTTACAAAACCATCAGAAAAGAAGTCCAGCACCTGTGCCGGGAAGAAAGTGCGCCCGAAGCCAAGGAGAGTCTCCATACCTGTATCTCCTGACTCTTCTCGGATCCCTGCAACTTCCCACGTATTTCCACTCTGGTTGGACAGTTCAAATCTTCGCGCTCCTGGGAAAAGTCCCACTTCCTCCCTTGACACAACAACCAGACTACTCCAGACAGCCCGAAAGTCTTTGTTTGCGGCATCTAACAACTGTCTGGTACCCGGGACCTTTGAAAAAACATATTGATCCGGAATGATCATTACAAAGGGTAAGCCGTCTATAAACCCTCCTGCCTCATAAATGGCATTGCCCAAGCCTAAGGGCTCCTTTTGGAAGATAATCTGGATATTCGCCAGGGACAGTTCTTCCTTGAGAGTTTCTGGTAAATGATCGGATGATGCCATCAAGGCTTCAAAGTGCTCTTGTATCGCCTCCTTGCCTTTACGGATTACGACTCCAATCTCTTTTATCCCTGCACCAAGAGCTTCCTCAACCGCCCACTGAATCATCGGCTTTCGAGCCACGGGCAAGAGTTCCTTGGGCGTGGTCAAAGTGAAAGGCCGGAGACGTGTTCCAAATCCTCCAGCCGGAATAATAGCCTTGACGGAAAACCCCTGCGTTCTATCGGCTCTTTCTAAACCTGTCGGCATCTTGAAGTATCTTCCAGTAATTATACTGCCAGGAACGATATTGCCAGTCGGGGCATTTGCTGCATATTGGGATCTCGTCCCCATGACCTGAGAGATGTTTCTTGCGGAAGTATGTGAACTCGGGGCCATGCCAGATATCCCGGATAGACCGATCCATAACATTGTCAAATCTCTCATCAAAAGCAATATCTTCCCCACACAAGGTAACATCACCTCTTGAATCAATATTAAACCGTTCAAAGAGCCAAGGGCAAGGGACACGTTCTTCAGGAGGGAGGTATGGAGTGGGATCGGCGGACTTATCCTCCGTATAACCCCAGGTGAGGTATTTTCTGACCTGCACCTTGTCCACAATCACCGACCAGTAGGCCTCGGCACCCTGGACATCCACCCCCTTCTGGTTGATAACGCTTGCAATGATCTTTGTATGTGCGTTTATGTTTCCACGGATCTCGATAGCCATTTCCACGTTGCGATTCAACCTGCTCCAGTTAAGACCGGGCCTCACCCGGTTGTAAGTTCTTTCGTCTCCTGCATCGACACTGAACTCGATTACATCCACCCCGGATTCGATAAGCGCGGTCAAGCTCCCTTCAGTAAATCTTGATCCATTGGTGATCAGACCGATTTTCGCCCCCTTTTCTTTTGCATAGGACATCAATTCCACTGCCTGAGGATGAAGCATGGGTTCCCCCCCGCCGGAAATCCTTAGATAGGCTCCATACTCCCCGCACTCATCAGCAATTCTTTTGAAGATATGTTCCGGCATCACCGGTGTATCCCTATACTTGGAACGGATATCGGAATTGTTATAAGGACAATTAGGGCACTCGGCATTGCATACATAGACAAAGGAGAGCACCAACATCATGGGAAATTCTTTGGCGGCCTCTCTCAAACCGTATTTCTCTTGGGTGTGGACTGTCTTCTCCGTCGACATTGCTTTCAGTTGCCTTTTCACTTTACAGTCTCTTTTTCTTTTCCCGTCTTGTTCAGCAACCCTCAGACATTATGAAATCTGCATACCCGGACTGCCAGTCGGCACACGCCCGGCACATTCCAGGAAGTTCGTGAAATCTACCCTCTTTATGCATAGTTCGATATTCTTTTAGTTTACCCTGCCATATCCCCTTTATGCTCTGTGCCTGAACGTCTCCACACTCTACACGACAATGAACATCAACAGAACAGAGGGCAACCAGCCCGTCGGCACAAATGTTGATTGTCCGCATGAGCCAATAGCAGGGTTTGCGAACCACCTGTTCATTGTCTCTAAGGTTGGTGGCATCAACCAGACCTGCCCAACTCACCTTAGGCCTGATCTTAACATTAACCCCCTTGTGGCTCCAAAATTCCCTAAAATCGTCAACCTCTCGCTCATTAATGTCACTCACCACAAACTGAACAAACAATCTTTGCTCGCTGTTGCCATACCTGTCCATCAAATCTCTGTATTGAAGGGCGTTGTCTACCGCCTTGGAGAAGCTACCCCCAACTCGTATCTTCTTGTACGTGTATTCTGTTGAAGCATCAATGCCCACATACATAGCATCCAGCCCGGCTTCTATGACGGCCAGTGCCTTTCTCTTCGTCATCAACACGCCATTGGAGTTGAGAACCACGTCCTTGAGCCCTTTTTCTTTCGCATATCTTATCCTTTTGGCAATATCCCGACAAATGAATGGCTCTCCAAAAAAGATCTCCCAGACCCGTGCCTCAGGGTTTTCAACAGCAATCTCGTCAATGATCCTCTGGTAAAGCTCCATATCCATAAGTTGAATCCTGCGATATTGCCTCATATTCTTGTGATCGCACATCGAGCAACGCAGGTTGCATGCGTTACAGTTATCAATTAAGATCGCTGTCGGGAATTCTACCGCCTCTGAAGTCCTGTTCGCCCTACTTATATCACTCTTTAGAGTCAAATTCGCTCCTCAGTATCGCCATTGTCACCATGTCGAGGTACTTTCCCTCTATGTAGTAATGTTCCTTCATTATCCCTTCTTCAACAAAATTGGTTTTTTTGTACAAAGCTATCGCCGCTTCGTTATCGATACCAACGTTCACATATAACTTGTTCAAATTCAGGCTATCAAAGGCATACCGTTGCATGAGCGACACCACGTCCGACCCAATCCCCTGTCTCCAGAAATCCTGCTCACCAATCAAGATCCAAAACTCTGCCCTTCTATGTATCCAGTCTATGTGGTAAAGACCTGCGTTTCCAACGTGCTGCTCATCATCAAGCGTCTTGATGGCAAAGACGATCTTTGACGTGTCCTGAATAATATCCTCGTACCATCTTTCTTGATCCTCCCATGAAACCGGCAGCACCCTGAGCATCCTTGAATTCAATAAGCTGTTGTTTACCCAGGATCGTGATTTGGCTAGATCCTCCTTATCCAAAGGAACCAGTTTGATCTTCTCTCCTATCACCATAACGCTTCTCCATCCTGTATGTTCACTAAGCACAAAGGGAACGCGATTGTCCCTGAACGACATTTATAGACCGTTGCCCTGATACCAAAGTCCAAAACAGACCAGATTCCAGACTTTGCTATTTACTGCTTCATCGCCCATCTGAAATCTTCTCTTCAACTCTTTAACATAGTCCAAGTTAAAGACCTCTCCGTGCAGTGAATCTAAATGTTTTTCCACCCATTTTTTTAAGTCACCATGTATCCAAGAGTAAACGGGCTGGACAAAGCCCTCCTTTGGCCTTTGCACCAAATCTTTTGGGAGTAGTTTCTGCATCGCCTTCTTATGGATATACTTGACGATTCCATTTTTGATTTTCAAATTTCCAGGCAACCTGTTTGAAAATTCGATGATTCGATAATCAAGATATGGGACCCTTACCTCTATGGAGTGAGCCATTGAAAGACGATCCACAAAGGGGAGCACCTGATTGGGCAGAAGTTCTTTTTGGTCCATCTCAAGGCTTTTGTTTAGGATATCCTTTGCCGTCACGTTGGCTTTCAATTCCTCATAGACGTCTCTGATTTTTGGGTAACCGCAGGCATGTAAGAACTCTCCGCTCAAGAGTTGACCCCTTTCACCGTAACTGAACACAGCCAGTTTGCCTCGCCAATCCGCCAAGTCCCTGGATGCAACACTCTTCAAGAAGCGAAATTGGTCGGGGCTCTCAAAAGGACGAATCAAATCCAAGTCCTGCTTCTCGAGATCCTCCCACTCTGTCTTCCCACGATCTTTCAAAAGGAGATAGTTTTCAATGGCAAAGGCCAATCGATGAGATAGATAGCTTCCGAAGAGCTCATCGGCCCCATCCCCTGAAAGAGCGACTTTGACATATCTTTTTATGAGAACCGAAAGAAAAAACGTGGAAACTGTGCCCGAGAATGGCTCATCAAAGGCCGATATGATTTCCGGCATTTGATCCGCAAATTGTTTTGCGTCAATGATGTATTCATAGTGCTCTGTGCCAAGTCTTTCGGACATACTTCTGGCATAAGCGGCGTCCTGGGCTTTGTTAAAGAATTGCCCCTCAGGCTTATCTTTATAACCAAGGCAGAAAGTCTTTACGGGTTTCGATTGATGTCTGCACATCATAGCCACGACGGAGCTGGAATCAACGCCTCCCGAAAGGTACGCCCCGTAAGGAACATCGCACTGCATTCTGAGCTTAACAGCATTTTCCAAAAGCAGAAGAAGATGCCGTGCCGCGTCCTCTTCCGATATATCGGTAATCGGGAAGGCGAAATCCAGACTCCAGTATGGTTGAGTCTTTATTGTCCCCGCCTGCCACACCAAAAAATGACCGGGCAGAAGTTGCCTGATATCAGCGAAGGCTGTTGCCGGTGCGCTAATGTTCTTCAGTCCAAAGTAATGATAAAGCGCCTGATAGTCGAGGTCCTTAGAAATAAATGGGTGCTCAAGAATCGCCTTGATCTCGGAAGCAAACACTATATGCCCCCTCTTTAAGGCATAGTAAACAGGCTTTTTCCCGATTCGATCACGGTAGAGCAAAAGCTTTTCTTCCTGATTATTCCACAGGGCGACCCCGAACATACCGTTGACATGGACGGGCCAATCCTCGGCGTATTCCTCGTAAAGATGTACAATGACCTCGGTATCACTGTGATCCGTCTTGAAGCGATGTTGCTTTTTTTCCAGGCTCTTTCTTAATTCCAGATGATTGTAAAT
>JBFEUB010000082.1:0-14020 GCA_041547605.1 Desulfobacteria bacterium | reverse complement strand
GATACCAGAGCGGCCTGATCCCCCTTTCTTGATCGCCAGTACCCTGCTGGTCCCTGGTTATATAGATGAGCAAGAGGTACACGCCATAGCTCAGTATATGAGCAGTCTAAACCCGGAGATTCCATACAGCCTGTTGGCTTTCTATCCCAGTTTTTATTTGCGAGATCTGCCCACGACCTCTCGAAAACACGCCCTGCGTTGCCAGGAGACGGCAAAAAACGCTGGTATCCGCCGGGTCCGCATAGGGAACATTCATTTGTTAAGCGAAGACTATTAATGTCATGTCTCAAAAGAACGTTAACATAGTCGTTAGGCAGCTTAAAGCCTTGTCCGAAAGACATTGAGCGTTTTTGGAATGAGATGGATGGCAGCTGCGTGACGCGTCAAGCATCACAAACTGTTTGAGGGCTTTAGCCCGGGGTTTAGGGCAAAGCTTCACTGCGTGCGTGATTCAGCGGAGCGAAGCTGACGTCCCGAAAACGCTCACGGAGTGAGGAAAACGGCTTTACGGTGACTCCATGTTTCTTAAAGAAACTTCTGAGGCACGACATTAATACGGCGTTGAGGTGTGCATGAAATACCCCAAGATCAGGCCTGTTAATGCATTTCCTGTTATGTACTCGGGCAAGAGAATGATCTGTTTGAAGGATACAACCGGCCTCGCCGAGAATACAGTTGTCATACCAGAGCAAGTCTTCTTCATCGCATCTATGCTAAATGGCGAAAACGCTGTTCGGGATATCCAAGCCGCCTATATACGCAGATTTGGAGACCTCGTCTTTTCAGAGCGCATACAAGAGGTGATTGACGACCTGGACAGAAACCTCTTGTTGGAAGGAGAGCGATTTGAGGCCCATGTCCAAAAACTGATGACCGAGTTCAAACGGGCTGCTTCACGTCCCTTCCCGCACAAGGGCGACACACCGCAGTACGAACCCACCCACCTCAGACGCGAGATCGCCTCATACTACAGTCCGCCTGACGGGCCGGGGGACGTGTCTCTAGAAATTGCCCCTGGAAGCATCAAAGGTGTCATGCTACCCCATATTGATTATATGAGAGGTGGGACGTGTTACGCTTGGGGGTACAGGGCTCTAGAAGCCCTTGATGACGCAGCCACCTTTGTCGTTTTAGGCGTCAACCATATGGCCGGCGAACCTTTTTTTTCAATCACACCCAAAACGTTTGAAACGCCTCTCGGATTGATGGATACGGATACGGATTTTGTTGAGGCATTAATTGAACATTGCGACCAGGACCTGCTTGCTGGGGAGTTTTATCATCGCAATGAGCATTCCGTGGAACTTCAGACAATATGGCTGAAATATTTGTATCCAGACAACGACGTGAAGATTGTACCCATGCTGTGTGGCGGTTTTGAACGGTTCATCGCTGAAGGAACCACACCTATTCAAGATGCCGGGGTTCGTGATTTCATCAACGGCGCAAAGAAGACTATCGCGACGTCAAGCAGGCAGGTATGTCTGATGGCAAGCGTTGATCTTTCCCATATTGGGCCCCAGTTTGGCGCTGAGCGCCATGTCTCACCCGGTGACCTGATCGACATACGAAGTGCTGATTTAGAGACTTTAAAGTCTATTGAGGCCGTTGACATGGAAGGTTTCTGGCAAAGTATTGCAAAGGACGGAAACCAGCGGAACATCTGTGGGCTTTCTGCCATTTATACCTTGCTCGGCATTGTAACAGCCAGGGAAGGACGGCTCTTGAAGTATTCTCAGTGGCGTGATGAGCAGGGATGGGGTTGCGTCACTTTTGCCAGCATGGTCTTTTCTGAGTAAGAGAAACGGGCAGCATATTGGTCAGACCTCCCCTTCTCCCTGATGGTCGCGGGCTGGTCAGGCGCTGAGAGGGAGTAATCCATGCACGGGTTTTATGGCCGCATCTTATTCGTAGACCTCACGCACAAACGCTTTCGTGTTGAAATCCCTGACAGGAAGGTCCTCAGTGGAGTTCTGGGCGGAAAGGGCCTGGCATCCCATCTCCTCCTCACCCTGAACCCGCCTATGGTTGACCCCTTCAGCCCAGAGAATCACTTGATCTTTTCCACCGGACCTGCCTGTGGCAGCCTGGTTTGGGGTTCGTCCAGATATGGCGTTTTTTCAAAGTCTCCCCAGACCGGCTTCTATGCTGAATCGTATGCAGGAGGGCGAGTCCCCGAGGCCATGGATGCCGCAGGCTATGATGCAGTCGTCATCAGGGGAAAGTGCAATGCTCCTGCGGTCTTGGTGGTTGACCCCCAAGGCGTGACTTTTCATGAAGCAGTTGGCCTGTGGGGGATGGATACCCATCAGAGTGAAGATGAAGCGGTTAAGAGGTTCGCCAGGAAAAAGAGCGATAAGCGGTTTCGGGCGGGGGCTGTGGTCATAGGGCCGGCAGGAGAGCATCAGGTATGCTTTGCGGTCATAGAGAACGACTATTGGCGGTCGGCTGGGCGGACCGGTACGGGCAGCATCATGGGTAGTAAAAAGCTCAAAGCCATCGTATTTAAGGGCGATCAGAGGCGAAAGCTGGCGGACAGGAATGCCATTCAGGCATTCGCAAAGAGCTTATCTACAGAGGCTAAAAAGCACCCACAGGTCTTGGCCTATAAGCGTAAGGGCACCCCCATGATGGTCAAGGTGATGAATGAAGCGGGGGGTTTTCCTACACGTTACTGGTCAGAAGGAACTTATGAAAACTGGCGGCAAATCAGCGCCGATGCCCTGCATGAGCGCTGTGAGGTAAAGCCTCGGGCCTGTTTGAAGTGTTTCATGGCTTGCGGTCGCATGACCAAAGTCAGGTTAGGTCGTCATGCCGGGCTCCGACTGGAAGGACCCGAATACGAGACCATCTACGCCTTTGGGGGGCTCTGTCTCATCGATAACATTGAGGAGATTATCTATCTCAATGACATCTGTGACCGGCTCGGGATGGACACCATTACTGCAGGAAACCTTTGTGGACTCACCATTGAAGCGGCCCGCCGAGGAAAGATTCATGATGCGATCGACTATGGAGAGGTCGATGCCATTGCTGCACTGTTGAAAAAGATCGCATTTCGCCAGGGTATCGGAGAGCTTTTGGCCCGGGGAATCAAGGCCGCTTCTCAGGAATGGGGCCTTGAAGATATGGCGGTTCATGTCAAAGGCCTGGAACCTGCTGGTTACGATCCGAGAGTGCTTAAGGGTGTGGGGCTGGGGTATGCGACCTCTGACCGGGGTGCGTGTCATCTAAGGGCTACCTTTTACAAGCCAGAGCTCTCCGGCATGATCGAGCCAGATACCGTAGAATGCAAGGCAGCAATGTTCGTGGACTTTGAGGATCGCCTCACCTTATTTGATGCTTTGATCCTTTGTCGTTTTTATCGGGACCTCTATCCCTGGGAGGTCTTGTGTAAAATGGTCCAGGGTCTCACAGGCCTCGAAGCGAGCACAAATAGGCTGAAGGCCATCAGTGCCAATATCTCGAACATGGTGAGGACATTCAATATACAGGAGGGACTGAGGCCGGAGGATGACCGGCTTCCGAGTCGAATTCATAAAGAGGCCCTCAAGAGCGGCCACCAGATCAGTGAAACCGAGCTTGAGAAGATGGTGGCCGACTACTACCGCCTCAGGGGCTGGGATGAACACGGGAAGCCCAAGGCCGATCATGTCCTGTGCAAGGGGACGCGAAAAGGGCCCACATCACCTTGCTTTGCTTTCATCCCATAGTTTACAGAAAGCAGCCTTCTCCGCGGGGAGGCACGCTCTGGTAACCACCCATTTCAAAGAAATGGGTGCCATGAGCGTGGTTACAAAACCCATTAAAACCAAGCCTGAAAACTGTTCCTGCGTTAGCAAAGGTTCGACCACGACCTCCGATGCCATTAACTCATTGCTTAGCTTCAGAATCACGCTGGCCACGACCAGCTCAACCGCGCCACGACCATTCATGCCAAAACCAATCACAGAAGATTCCCAGATATTATACCTGAAGACGGCTGCACCCAATCCGCATCCTACCAGTTTACCCGCGATAGCAACAAGGATGAGGACTGTAACAAAGAAGATAAAGGACCAGCTCCAGGAAATGTGCAGATGAAAAGACAGAGAAGCAAAAAAAATCGGAACTAGAAATCCGTAACTTATTCCAAAAAAGCCATTCTGTAAGTCTTTATATACCTCCTGATCCATAATCTCTTTTCTTACGAAATGCCCCGCTAGAAAGGCCCCGATGATCAGGTGAAGCCCGGCCAACTCCGCAAAGTAGGCCATCAACAGGGCCAATGTCATTGCAAACGTAAAGGCTTTTCCCCCGTGACTAGTCAAGCGTTTGGTAAATCTTGGCATGATCAGGTAGCCCACGATAATTGTGACACCGAAAAAGGTCACGACTTTGAGCAGGATGAGCAAAAGCTCCAGGATTTGCAACGTCCCGGTTCTTGCCACGCCCAGTAAGGTAGACAAGGCAATCAAGGCCAGAATGTCATCAGCTATGGCAGCCCCAATAATGATGTGACCAAGCTCGCTCTCATTAATTCTCATCGAAGAAAGAATAATGGCCTGAACAGCAATGGCGGTAATGGAGACACCCAGGCCCACGAACAGAGATTGATAGTGTGAGCCACCAAAGGCAAGAGCCGTCAGATATCCCAGTAAAAAAGGAAGGACAAACCCCCCTAAAGCAACCATGAGAGATGCCCGGATATGCCCGAGAAGTTCTTCGGGATCCATTTCCATACCTGTGTGAAACATCACAAAAAAAATGCCCAATTCAGCGAGCATCTCAATCGACGGAGACGCGGCAACAATACCTAACAAGGGGGGGCCAAGAATGAGTCCTGCCAGCAGCTGCCCCAGCATCAGGGGCAAACCAAACCTGGAGAAAACGATCCCCAATACCCAGGAGACGGTCAGGATGAGAAGAAGGCTTACGACGAGTTGATGAGTGATCATCGCATACGCTTATTTATGTATCAAACAATGATGGCTTTGGCTGACACCGCTTGTGACAACCACCATATCGGTCGCGTTTCAATTTACTCGGGTCAGAGCGAGTCAGAGAACTGCGTCTGTGCTGAGACGGAAGCCCACATTCGCTGGGCGTCTCCGGCAACACATGAAAACGAACGTTCCACGCGTCAACCAAAACAGCATGTGGAAGATTTGAAATTGATATCATAAGTTTTCCAATGTTTTCAATCTTTATGTTGGTAAGACGTATGCGTTCGGTAGATCTGAAAGTAATATCAAGGTGTTATGGGTGAAGCTTCACCGCCTTGAACGTCAGATTTCTGCAGTGCGGCACCACGTCGTGCCGGGACACTAAGCCGGTAGCGAGCGTCTGAATAACCAGGTGTGTCATGTGGTTTTGTTGAAAGGCTGCAAGTCACAAAACAAAGAAGCACGACTTGCTCCGGTTTAAGGTTGTATGCCCTTGCTGAGTAAGGGCATACAACCAATCTAAAAATGGAACAATGCCTTACGGTCCCGATATATCGGAACTGATCGGAACTTCAAGAAGGTTCAGGCCAAGATACGGACTTTTTGACTGGTCCGCTGGTATCCGTTCAGTGGTCACTTCTCATGCTCAATAGGTCGGACAGTCCAAACGGGGACAGGAGCGTTCTTAACCACTTTCTCGGTGACACTGCCAAAAGCAAATTGTCCCCTCCTCCCATGTGTTGCCATCACGACTACGTCCACACCCTCCTTTTCAGCCGTCTCCAAAATCTGTTGAGCAGGGTCGCCGACAAGGACCAGCTTGTGGAACATGGGACAGCCATTCAGCTTGGTCCGGCAAATCTTGTCCATTTTTTTCTTTGCGTGTGGAATCTCCCACTCGTGCAGCTTCTGTATATGAGACGGTGTCAACTCTCCGTACCAGTTCTTATAATCGGCCAAGTCCGGGGCCACATAAAGGAGATAAATCTCAGCTCCATATTTTTTTGTCAGAGATACAACATAAGGCAACGCCGCATTGGAGTTGTCAGAGAAGTCTGTTGGCCAAAGAATCTTTTTGATTTCCATCGGTGCTCACCACCCTTCCAGCGCTGTAAAGCTATATTACAAAACAGCGCTGTGTTAGAGTATGCAACTGAACACCCGAATTGACCAGTTTACTGAAATGGGCAACGGGTGCCTATGCTTTATGCCTATTTAAGCATAATGCTCAGATTGTCAAGAGATGGGCAGACGCCTTACCGGCAAGCATCAAATGAGAAGGTAAGTACCATGCGGGATAGTATCATTCGTCTGTGAAAAAAATATATCTGGGAGCCCTTTAAAGCATTTAAAACTGTAGCCGCCCTGCAGGATAGAAGCTACAAATTGTCAGTTTCTTGGCCTCCTGTTTTGCGGCTGTGATAGCATAATCCTTTATTTTCAGCTAAATGCCTTGCACACTTTCCATGTCCATCAAATAACTATGATATAGGAATTCGCTTACTTTATTTCACCTTTCGGAAAAGCTTTGATTAAAGCCTGTTGGACGAGCAAACTCGCAGAATATGACCATTGCTCGGGATGCTCCTTCAGAAACTTCGAAATAACAGCAACAAGTTGATCTCTCGTGGCACTCTTGGGGATAGCATATTTGGACAAGGTCGCATCATGGATACCCATGATGTACCCTATAAACGCAGAAGCCTTAACTTCTTCTGTACCAGAGTCCCCTCTTTCGTATTTATCATGTTCCTGCATCCATTTGACCAACTCATTGCCTGTCATCAAAATTGTTTGTGCTTGAACTTCATGTGCGCTGATAGTGACATATGTCAATAGTAAGGAAAGTAATATCCACATCAGGTTTCTACTTTTCATGACTTGATGTTTCCTTTCTATGCACCAGTTATCAAACGTCGAATAGAGACACCTATGAGCCAAATCAAAAAGATGATGCCGAAGATAGCAATTACCTTTGCATAAATTGACAGGTCCGTTCACTCCGCCAAAGTTGATCGCCATCAAGAAAGTGATTTCATTCGAGATTTCTAACTGATGCCGTCAGGTTTGTCAAATGCTTCTGGGAAACGGGTGTGGTTGAAGGCTGGAAAGATTTGCCGTGCCCGTTGTGGGCTGCTCATGCTAAAGTCGGATTTGAAGCCCCCTGACCTACGGTCGGGGGTCTGCCTTTTGCCAGTACTTGATATCAGGCAAAAATCCGGATCATGCTATCGTTTGCTACAAAGGTGTCATAAGGCAACCCCGCTTCCCTGGCAACATATGTTGGTACTGCAATCCCCGATACAAGCTGGGCATAATTAACAAAAGTCCTGCCATCAATCCGGACCTTTAGCCCTTGAACCGGTTCTTTCAATGGAACGACTACCTCTACATCACGAAATGTTTCCGCTATATCAGAATAGCCCAATTTTTTTGCGCGTTTTCCAAGGTCCACCTCAAGGATAAATTCAGATGTGCGAGAGATCGCTTCCTTGAATTCGGCACCAATATTCTTTAAGAGTTCGCTCAGATCATTACTCATATATCATCACCTCCAACATATTTAGCTCACAATAGGCAATGGGTATCCGTCATACGTTTGTTGATAAGCATCATATACCCAGAGTCAAGGGTCGGCGGATGGTCAGACAAGGATCAAAGGAGGAACTGAATATCATGAAAGGAGCGTGAACCACGGGCAGCACAAAGCCGTGAGTCGATCAAAGAAGACGGAAGTGTGGGTTTCTGGCTTGGATAGAATCTGACTAACCAATGAATCTTATTATGGATTGAAACCCACATCATGGTTTTGGGACTTGTCATTTTGATGACCTTGTCGCAGATCACGCCATGCACGGGTTTAATAAAAGAGATAGTCTTAGAGGTCCCTCCGTCAACTTCCAAACCTGTAGTGATAGCTAGTTGATTCTTTTTGCCGTCACCTCAGACTTTCCATCGGTTCTGAAAATCGTCCAAGGGTAGTCTGGATCATCGGAGATTTCTCGAATCGTCACTTTGTCTCCATGCCTCCAGTACTCAAAAATCTCTTTCTTGAAATAGGGTGCTATTTTCCATTTAGAACCATCCTTAAGGCCTATCTTGCTTCCACCCTCTGAAATCTGCAAAATCCTGGTTTCTTGTTCCTTATCTCTTGTATCCATTTGGTATCTTCAAGTATCCTGTTTTTTTGCTTCCTCTCATGTTTGTTCAAGAGGTTACAGACGCTCGAATGAATCAGTGGTAACCTGGTTCTGGACCCAAAACCGATTAACGAAATGTTTTCTCAAGAGATACATAACCCAAATGGCAGAATTTGGCAAGGTGTTGCGCCGGAATTCGATGAATAGGGATTGGCCGCCAACCGTTATCGGACATCAAAATCGTATGTTCCCATCCCAAAATAGGTGTTTCCCATAGATAGAATAGGGGCTTCCCCTGATAAAATTATCCTCCCAGTGTTAGTATACTTATGACAAACGTCGGGAACAGTGAGTGAAGCCACCCAAATACGGGAGGGTTGTCATGCATCAACAACTATCAAGAGGCCAGGAGGCCCAGTTGCGTGCCACTGCCCTTTACCTCATTCGGTCAATTGTAAAGAGACACGGTGGCACCGCAGAGATGGACTTGGCAAAAGACATGATAAAAATAAACGTCCCGGAGAAGGAAAGGACTGCCTGTGCACAAGAGATAGAAAAACAGGTCGGTGCAACCCTGAAAATTCTTAGAAGGAGCGAAGACGATAAATTCTCCAGTGTATTTCCTGCGCAAAGTTGATGGGTGTATGAGGCCTCCCTGCCCTTCCAGTCGGGGGTCCTCTCGTTCGGTAGTATCTCACGGGCGGGGAGCATGCCAGTCATAAACGAATACTTGCCACTCATGATTGGAGATAACTTGCCAGCATCTCAAACACCCATGAAAAAAGACAGCAGACACATATCAAAGGAGAGTAACGGTGGCAAGTAAGCCTTCAGCCGCCAGCCAGCCTTCAAGGACCAAGAAACGCGATCTGTCTTCTTGGACACAACCAACAAGCCACTTTGGCCCCATTTCAGAGGTTACACAAAGCCTTACTTAAAGGATCTTTCGCTCTGTGTTCAAAGCTTCACCTTCTGAGAACACGCCCAAAACATAAAGCCTGATTTTTCGACTCCTTGGAAACTCCTTTTTCATGAGTGTTGTCAGAAGCTTCCTTAACTTCCCCGGTTTGACCTGAAACCGCTCTTTGAAATACCCATTTTCAATGACCAGCAGATCGTCTTCAGCCAGTTTAGCGATCATGACTGATCTGTTCCGTTTATACGAGCGCAGGTCCAGGTAGTGGGACACCGGCAATGTTTTTAGCCTTTCGCACACTGTATCGACGATTCTTGTTTTATCGATCATTGCACCTGCCCATTGAAAGTCTTAGTCCCCGGCTCATACGAGGACCGTGACACGTGCCTCGGGGAGGTCATCCCCAAGGTATGGTGAGGCCCGCCATGCCGGTGCAGCCTGATCGCGCCACCGGCAAGGCTAGAACCCATCTCAAAAAAGTGGATCAGGGTTCAGGGCAAGGCGTGGGGCGGCGAAAAAGCGCAGCATACCGGGGGGGGTTATAGTATGTGAGCATTTTGAGCCGACTCGCAACGCCGCCAAGGGGCGTCAGACGTATTTTTCAGATGGCTTCTATATCGTATATGCAGTATTGCACGTGGGACAGGCCAGCACTGATTCGACGGACTTGCTGCTTTGGATCGGGAATAATGGCACAAAGAAAAGGCAGAAGTGGTTGATCCACTTTACTTCTTCAAAGATCTGGGCACAACCGCACTTTGGACAGTGCTTCTCCCGCACGACGCCACCATAGACTTTGACCTTACGAGGTTTAGTGCCCAGTATGAGAAACATGTCAGACTACCTCAGCTTGGCTGCCCTTCCTGAAAACCTTCTTTGCGAAACGCCAGCATCATTATAATGAGCACGGATAAGCAGGACTTTCAGATTGCCGCAAAAAACATGTCCTCTTGTTCTGCCTATGTTTCCGTCACTGCAATATGCCTCGGCGCTTCTCCAGCAACAAAGATGTCCCACATGGCCTTGTATGCTTGCTCTAGATACTTGACAAACCTCGCCGTGTCAAAAAGCGGGGCCTTGGGGCGATTTCTGGCAATTTTCTCCTGAATCGCCTGAAGCTCATCATGTTTATGGGCCAGCCGTATAACCAGGCTTTCATACTGGTCCAAACTCTTTGTGATGAGTTCAGGCAATCCAATGGCCCTCAATATGCTGGAGGAAACCCGAGAGGCAAAATGAGACCCTTGTAATGCGATCACAGGGACACCCGCCCATAGACAGTCACTTGAAGTCGTATGTCCGTTATAGATCCTGGTGTCCAGAGCCACATCCGCGAGGGCCAGCCTGGCCAAATGGTCTTGTTTTGGCAACCTCTCGGCAAAGAAGAGGCGTTCCGGATTTACACCCCTTGCTTCAGCCTCCCGCTTCAAGTTCTTTTCAGCGGTTTTGCTCTTCACGAATAGCCAGAGAACACTATCCGGCACCCCCGCTAGAATCTTCATCCACACACTGAACATGGTCGGGTCAATCTTGTAGCCCTGGTTAAAGGAACAGAAAACCATGCCGTCTTCAGGCAATCCAAAATAGGTCTTCGTCCATTTTTTTTCGGCTATCTCTTGGGCATGATCGTTGACCTGATAACAATGCGGCAAGTAGACGAGCTTTTCACTGTAATAGGGTGCCTGATCCTCGGGTATGACAATCTGATCGGCGATGATATAATCAATAAAGTCTGCCCCGGTCGTTCCTGGAAAACCAAGATAACTGACCTGAACGGGGGCAGGACGAAGGGCCGCAATCTGCATTCTGCCTCCGGTCGTGTATCCCTTGAGGTCCACCAAAATATCCACCATTGTCTCGTGGATATGCTCAGCAACCTCCCAATAGCCTTTATTCGCTACATCAATGAATCTGTCACAATCGTCCTGTATTTTCTTTCTATAGGCGCTTCCATCATCTTTTCCGTATGAATAGCAGAGAATCTCAAACTCGTCCCGGTTATGCAGCCCGAACAGGCTGAGCATGAGATGTGCTGTAGCGTGGTCGTGAAAATCACTCGATAAGTATGCAACGGTGATTCTTCTCTTTGAGCGTTTTCTATCGTCAAATGAAAAGCGGGGGCCGAAACGTGATACCTCTTGTGCAATATTGGCACTCCACAACCGAGCAACCGCGTAGTTGCGATCAGGCTGGGCATACGTCGCAACGCTTACAAACGGTGATTCAAAATCGATGCTCTTAACGCCTGAGGAGTTTGCTACAAACGCATCAAGTGCTTTCTCCAGACCCTCTATCTCTTCCCAGCTACACGTTTCCTTTAACAAAAAAAACAGTTGGCAATATGCCTCGGGGTAATATGGCTCTAACTGCAGCGCTTTTTTGTAACAATCAATTGCCTCCTCGAGCTCGCCCAAATCCTGAAATGCATTGCCCATGTTGGTGTAAGCTTCCGCAAAGTCCGGTTTTAGTTCTAAGGCCTTTTGAAAACAGGAGATTGCATGGCGCAGGTTGCCGTAGTTGAGCAATGCATCCCCCATGTTGTAATGGGCGTCGACATAGTTTGGATCGACTTGCACGGCTTTCCGGTAGCAATGAATCGCCTCTTTCCACCGCCCCTGACCCTTCATCAGAGTTCCGAAGTTATGGTGGTAAATGGCATTTTGAGGAAGAACCTCGATGGCCTTCCTCATGAGGAGTTCCGCCTCATCCACGTTACCCAGTTGGCCTGCAATAAGCCCAAGAAAATGGAGAGCGTCCGGCTGATCGGGATAATGTCTCAGGATTTTCCTGTAGATTTTGTCCGCTTTGTCCAGGCGTCCCCTCTGATGGTATTTTAGCGCTGAATGAAGCGTCTCTTCCGTACTCATGGCTCCAGAAGCCCTCAGCTTTTTACCTTTTCTCTTTCGGCTCATTGCAGGTTATACCCTCGTATCTAAAAAGCCAACTTATTCATATCAGAATATGGGATATTTTGCAGGATACTCGTGTAGGCGGATCGTTTTGGGGATTTATGAGAGGGAATTGAGCCCATGAAACAGGCAGGCGGATTATAGGCATTTATGGCGGATTCCAGCAGAAAAGATCCGTGCAGACGAGCGTTTCAGTTTTTGCGGTCTCCTTTTCATCCTACAGAACAGGCATGGTAGGGATGTCCCAGAGTCCCCTTATGGCGTGGTCGTAAGTGTCAGGCATGGTCTTTTCCCAGAGCCTGATTGGAAGCTGGTGAATCGATTTTTTCCCACAAATGGCAAACAAGAATAGATATTCTGTAATGTACCTGACATTTCTTGCAATCGACGACCTGTATCCAGCCTCCTCCCTCTGAGCAAGAATTCTCTCTTCGTGCATGGAGAGGCCGAACTCCGACTCAATCATGTCGGGATAGTTGCTGGCGATGAGTTCGAGATAGACATAATCCTCAGCGGTTTCTACAAAAGTTCTGTAATCTTCGACAATGGTAGTTCTGTCCATCCCGCGAGTTGAAAGGATATCAACAACCCTGTTGTCCGGAGCGTTTTGGATCAATCGTTTCTTATCTAACTTAACCCTTATTATGTAATTCACGGCGTCGTAGTTTCCGAAATGGTCTTCCTTTTCGGCGATATGGTAGTCTGGCGTATCATGGAAAAATTTTTCGAGGATCGGTATTTTGTCATCTTCAATGATGACTTTAACCCCTGCAACATCATGAATTGTGGCAGAGTTGACCATGTCTTCATCCGGATGGAACATCCCCTTTCTTAGGTGTTTCAGGAACCTCCTTTCTGCGTGAGCAAATTCTTCGCTCTGCTTTTCAGCAGGGGTAATCAGTTCTTCTTTCGGAATACCGAGCTGGAAGGCTCGTTCGGCTGCCAGCGCATCGGCATTCTTTTTGATCTGGTCAAATATGATGTTAACCATGCGCCGCGAGGCTTTTTCGGCTACCCTTCGAAATCTCTTGATTCTGGAATGACCAAGGTAGGCTGGATGCTCTTTACTGCCGGAGCAGTATAGCACGCCCCGAAAAGGCAAAGACCCGTAAAAGTCCTCTGGATATTTTCTGTACCTGTTTCTAAGATAATCCAGCCGCTCATCACCATAGGGAGCCACTTCGAGGATGAAGTCCTTCAACTGTCCCTTTGAAGCGACTTCGAAAGTCCAGGTGTTTGAACCGGAGAGAGAACTGAACAAATCGTCGCAAAAATTGCCCAGGTAGAGATTCACGATGTGCACGTTAAAGTTGACGATCTTCTTGACCGCTTCACAATCGTTTTCTTGAAGATTGCTTGACATCCATCGCAGAATGATGTCTTTAAGGTTCTCTCGATGGAGTAGGCTGGTCATTAGGATCATAAATCACAGCATAGACCAGTTGCGTTTTTTGAGCAATACTGAAACGCAACCACATGCCCTGAAGGTAGGACGGCTCTCAGAATGTTATTGAAGCTCGGCTATTAGCCTTTGCTCATTCCTCCCATTGTATACACTCAACCGGGCATGTCTCCACAGCTTCTTCAATTAAGTCTTCAGGACCTCCTTCTGATTTGATGACCTCTGCTTTATCAGTTTCTTCGTTTCGCTTGAAAACCTCCGGGCACATTTCTTCGCAGGCTCCACACCCAACACAGTCCTCTATATTTACATATACAATACGGCTCATAATGGCCTCCTTGGTTCGTTGAGATGTTTGTTAGTCGAAAAAGCGCACCTTTTAACACCCCGTCTTGATTTTAAATGATCTGAAATCAGTTCCGATATGAATAAGGTCAACACTTCATTTGTTCATCCAAGACATCCTGTAAGGGCGGGGACTGCAATCGCACAAGAGTTTGAGCCCTTGCCAACTTACTAGTGTCGTGTCCCAGGAATAAGTTCTATTACTGATACTGGAGCCGAAAGCCTTTTCCGAGCGAAATTGCGCTTTTTCGGAGCCGGACTTCAGCTGAGTGGAGCGTTAAGAATCATAAACTGTTTGAGGGCCTTAGGCCCGAGTTTTAGCGCTCCGGTTGCGCCTGACGGCTTGAACAGAACCACTGTGTGCATGATTTAGCGGAGCGAAG
>JBFEUB010000081.1:0-14035 GCA_041547605.1 Desulfobacteria bacterium | reverse complement strand
TCTTGCTGGAATTGGGTGGCGTGCTCCCTGCAGAGGTCGAGGAGAAACTATATAGGCTTAGAAATGTTCGGTTGGCTGAAAAGGGCTTCCTTCCCTTTGAGGAGGCCATCGGCATCTATCAGCACTTGAATCCAGAAATTCTGGATGAGAAGAAGCCACAACTTATTAAAGTCATACAAGATGAAGCGCCTGATTCCCCCGTGCCTGTCTCCACATCAGCGCTTATCCGGGACCAGGATCTTTTTCACGTGGCTTTGCAAAACATAGATGACATCCACTTTCTGCAACGAGTCCAGCTGGAATTTGCGGCGATGTGCAACCAGATTATTTCTGCAGATGCTCTTGTGGTTCGGGATAAGGAGAAGCTGGCAGCTGTGGTGAGGAAGGCGTGTGGATACTTGAGTATCGGGCTTGACAGAGTGACAGGTGGAGACGTGCAGCATGCTGGGCGCTTGGTTCAAGCATTTCCTTTAACTCAGATCTTCCGTGTGGGTTTTGGTGCTGCCTTAGAGTTACGATGGAAAACAGAAAAATGGCTTAAAGAGAGCTGGTTCGCCGGACAGGACTTGAACCTTAGCTTTTGGGCAGATGAATGGGAAGGGCTGCTCGAAGGGCTTCTCAAGAAACGACCGCTTTTCTACACAGGCTTTTCAGGAGGGGAGCCATATCGTGAATTCAAGGCCCTGGAAGATATAAATTATTGCGAAAACGCCCTTCACGACATCATGGTTTTAGACCGCCTGCTTTCTTTGTTATTTGCTCAAAGCGCTATCACTCTCCCTGTTATTGCCTATCACCCGATTACTTACAAAAACCTTGTTTTTACTTGCTGGGCCAGGGAGTACCTGGGACTCCCTGAAGATGTAGAACCCCTTACGATAAAGGAACTGAAAGGTTTTTTCAGAGATCTCTGGGAGAAGAAGGCAAGGCCGCGCCGGGTTGCCAGGAAAATGAAACAGATCTTTTTGAACTGGCTTCAAGCGCGATCTGTCCAGGCCGCGAATGAGATCCTGAACAAAGCGGGCAAAATCATCGACGACCTGTTTGGTGAGATTGAAAGGGAATATGGATCAGTTCTCCTGAAGGATCTCGATCCGAGATACATCAAGCACTTCCTGGTCAGACGATAATTTTATCTGGTTATGACATTGTGAAGCCTCCCCGCCCTAAAGGGCGGGGGTTCTGACGCGGGGCAGCACTGCGTGTCCGGGGAGCGAGCCGGTCGAATGCGGTGTGTGAAATCCGGCTTCAAAGCGGGGCGCTTGACGATTGGTCGTCGTTTACTGTAAGGTTCTCAAATACTGGGGGGTGCCACTCGAAACATAACCAAAATCAAGAGAAGAGCTCTTATGGAGATTACAACGGCTCCGCACATCGTATGAAGGTGACGTGTGTGTGGAGCCTTTTCATTCTTTGATGTGACTAGCAAGGATTATTCCCATGGCTCGTGGACCGAGAACGGACCTTCTAAAGTACCCAATGGCCACATTCCTATAACTTGTGCGTTGTCATGAAGAAAAAAGGTAACATATTAATAGTTGATGATACTGTTTTTACAGTAGAACTTTTGAAGAATATATTCCGTTCGGACGGATATAATACCTTAGAGGCATATGACGGTGAAGAAGCCTTGAAAAAGATGGAGAAGTACAAACCTGATCTCATAGTCCTCGACATGATGATGCCAAAATTGGGTGGTTTAGAGGTGTGCAAGCGGGTCAAAACAGACGAAAACACCAAGCACACGCCAGTTATTATGCTTACTGGAAAGAATGAGGTGTCCGACAAGGTAAAAGGCCTGGAGATCGGTGCTGATGATTATATGACTAAACCGTTTCATCGCAAAGAACTATTGGCTAGAGTTAGGTCGCTTCTGACGCAAAAGGCGGGTAAGGAGAGATTAGTACAGGAAGAAAAGCTGGCAGCACTCCAACGTATGATGGATGAGGTTTCGCATGAGATAATCAATCCGGTTGTGTCCATTGGCGGTTTTGCCAGACGGGTTTATGAAAGTCTTCCGGAAGGCAGCCAGAATAAGAAATACATGAAAACAATTCTTCAAAATGTAGCGGCACTGGAAAAAATGGTCAGAGAGCTTGTTCAATTAAAGAGCGCAAGCCTATCTTACGTCGAGGCTGTTGATGTAAATGAGATCATTGTAAAAGCACTTACAATGCTTAACCAGGGCATTGAAAAAAACAGTATAGATGTTAAAATGGATTTGATGACGCTTCCTCCTTTAATTGACGCTGACAGGGAAAATCTAAAAAGAGCTATCTGCAATATTATTGAAAATGGCATAGAGGCCATGAAAAACGAGACGCGGACACTCAGGATTTCGACTCAAGTGAATGAGGGTTATTTTGAGATACAAATATCTGACACCGGCAAAGGAGTGTCGCCGGATGAAATAAAAAGCATTTTTGATCCGTTTTATACCTCCAAGATATACGGCCCGGGGCTCGGCCTCGCATTTTCGCTGAAGACGATTCAGAGTCATAAGGGGATGATATCGGTGGATAGCCAAGAGGGTGTGGGCACGGTTTTCAACATTAGGCTTCCAATGAGGAGGATGAGCTCTTAATCTGCTTGGTGTGCTTGGTGACTAGAAGCCGTCTCAAAAATGCGTCTAACGCCCCATGGAGGCGTTGCGAGTCGGCTCAAAATGCTCAAATCCTACCGTGTATGCTGCGTTTTTTCGCCGCCCCGCGCCTTGCCCTGAATCCTGATCCACTTTTTTGAGATAGCTTCTATTGTTAGATTGAGTGAAAATAAGGAGTCCTTGAGCGTCTCCGGATCGATTCGGTAAGAATAGATTTGTTGATTCGCCCAGGCATGTGTTACAGGATAGACGTTTGAGGCACTGATGAATAGGGCTATTGACCCTGTGTTTAAAGCTTTGTTTCAAGAACATGAAGATTGTGGCAGGCAGGCCACTTTTCTTGTCTGTGGATAGACAGTTCTCAGCCGCCTCCTCTCTTCATGTGAGCGTAGTTCATTTTAGAGCTGGGATGAATCTGCAATCGGTCATCTGGGTCATCGCTATTACGCTCTTTTTGGGAGGGACGGGGTTCCCGATTCCAGAGAATCCGATCCTTTTAGCCGGGGGATATGCGGTGTTCAAGCAGATCACCCCGCCGATGCAAAGTCTTTGTTTGTGGTTCTCGGCCATACTCCTGGGCGACTTCCTTCTTTTTGCCGTTTCCCACTGGTTCTTCACGCGTGCTGCTGTGTCAGCCTTGTTGAAGCGCTTTCTTGGGGGAGAGCGACTTGACAGATATCAGATGACGTTTGCATGCTGGGGCGGATTAATGCTCTTTCTGGCCCGCTTTACCTTCGGCATTCGAGCTGTTGCCTATGTAGCAGCAGGAGCGGCGCGTTATCCGTGGCTCCGGTTCCTGGCGGTGGATGGTCTTTCTGTGGCAGTTCAGGTGCTGTTGTTCGTTGGGGTCGGCTATTATGCTGGCGAGCAAGTCGATTGGGCGAGAGCCAGCGGGGAGAAGATTGCCTTACTCCTGGGGATATTGGCTTTAGTCACAATCTTGGTCACATGGGCATCCTGGGCCAGTATTCAAACACTATCTCGGGTTGCCTTAAATAAGACAAAGGTGCAAGCAGGGGATAAGCTCTGGTCGGAAAAGACAAGGTCGTCGCGGGCAGAGAAGAACTGAGCGAACCTTTCACCAATTCGGTTGTTGCCCCCGAGGTGCTGCCGGGGGCAGAACTTCTCCCCGTCAAGGTAGGGAGGCTTTGCACCTAAATATGGTGAAGCTAAGGTTTTTTTGTCGTTATTGGAATCTTCATGGAGGTAGCAGCACGAATGTTACGAACGGGTAGCTTATGAGATAGGAGGAATCAATGAGGCCGCATATTCTGTTATTTTTGTTTCTCTCTCTCTTTGTATCAGATTTAGGATGGACGCAAGAGACTGCCGAAGAGTGGTTCAAAAAGGGTAATGAGGCCGCTGAGGCCGGAGATTATGAAAAGGCGATTCGCTGTTTTGAGAGGACTATCGCCCTTGATCCTATGCATTTAGGGGGGTATAGGAACATCGGCTGTGTATTCGGCATGAGGGGTATGTGGGATGAAGCCATTGAACCTTTCAAGAAGGCTCTTACCATAAGTCCCAATGATGCCCATATCCGTCACAACCTTGGATTCTGTTGGTACAAGAAGGGGATTCTTGATGAAGCAATTGTGGAATTCGAAAAGGCCATTGCCTTGGACTCCGAATTTCGTGATGCGTATCATAATTTAGCTGTGGTTTACGGGAAGAAGAAGATGTTCGATAAAGCCATTCCGATGTTCAAAGAGGCCTTGAGAATTGGGCCTAACAGTCCTGACATTCATTTCAGCCTGGGGAAAGCATATAGAGAACTTGGGAAAGATATTTTGGCTGCTGATCATTATTACAAGGCAGGCATGTTATATTTGAAAGAGGACTATAGGGAGGGCGCCTTGACGGCTTATGAAAATATCCTTCCTTGCTCCAAGGAGATCGCCCATGTATTTTTGGAAAAGCTCTATCCGGACCGAGAAGCTTGGGCTGTCACAACGCCTTTACAACCTGATAAGAAACTGGGATGGCATGTTTTGCTGAGAAGGATGAATCTTCGAGAAGCTCCATCGATGGGTGGCAAGATTACCGGCAAGCTTGACAAGAATGAGCAATTTCAAATAATCAAGGAAGCGGAGAATAATAACCCACACTATTCTTGGTATCTGATTAGAACCAAATCAGAGTTGAGTGGGTGGTTATGTGGAATCTACGATGGAAATGTCAAGTTCAAAAAGATTGCCAAACCCGACTTCCTCTCCTTCCCCTCCAGTGCAACAGCGGGACATCCATGACCGGCTTGCTCCCCGCGAGCACAGGTCTGCGGTAAGGCAGAAGCCGTGTTCTTCAGGGCGGGATAATTTCGCAGAACGATGTCGGAGTATTCCAAGCTTAAAAAAGTTGGTTCTGAGAGATGACGCTCGCGTGACTCCGATTCTTTTTGAACGCAGTTGACAAGAACCAGGTGAAGCATTAAGGTTCGAATCATGTCGAAGTATCGAGATGAAGATGTTGAAGAATTTGCCGAAATGTTTAAGGCACTATCAAACGCAAACCGGCTCAGGATATTCTTGCGCTTGTTCTCATGTTGTGCGCCAGGAACGCGTGCCATCGTCGATAGTAATATCGACTTCGAACGATGTGCCTGTGTGGGTGAACTTGGCCAAGACCTTGGTATTGTGCCCTCGACGATCTCCCATCACATAAAAGAACTTCGCCGAGCTGGGCTCATCCGCATGGAGCGGCGGGGGCAGAAAATCGCATGTTGGGTTGATCCGGAGACCATAGCATCGCTGAGAGGCTTTTTTTCGTAACAAGCGCTGCGATCACCTGTGTTAGAGTGTATCTGATAGTCGTAGGATAGCAAGATTTTACCGTGGTTTTAAATTGGCGATCAGATGCGGGGCGGCAGGAGCAGACTTATGGCTAACCTAAAGATTAGAGTATTCAAAGGAAACAATACGCGTCCTGATACCACCTTTACGATCCCTCTCGGCGTGCTCAGAGTGGCATCCAAGATGATACCTAAGAAAGCGGCTGCTGCACTGGAAGACAAGGGCATCGATGTCAATCAGATCGTGGAACTGTCTCAGGACGAAGAGGTACGCGGCACGATAGTCGAGATAGAAGAGCACAATAAAAATGAGAAAGTGATCATAGCAATCGAATAGAAGTCTAAAAGCCATCTCAAAAATGCGTCTGACGCCCCATAGCGGCATGGTCCCGATGTATTGGGACTCAAAATGCTCATCCCGCCGCGGCGGGACTGCGCCCCGCCCCGCGCCTTGCCCTGAACCCTGATCCACTTTTTTGAGATAGCTTCTAGTATAGGGGCGATTCTTACTTTCGAAATTCAAAAAGGGCGAGGCGCTATCGAGGACGTAAACACAAATGAGCGTGTACCGGGTCATAAGCACGGCACACGCTCCTTATGCGGTGAAGATTAGTGAACCTCAATCTTTTTTGGTTCAACAGCCCCGGATTTTGGCAGTGTGACTGTTAGCAATCCATTCTTGTAAGTTGCATCTACCTTCTCAGGGTCGACCTCGACCGGAAGCCGCATGGTTCTTGAAAAAGTCCCATAGCGCCTCTCGACGCAATGGTAGTTTTCGTTCTCCTCTTTCTTTTCATGCTTTTTCTCGCCCTGAATGGTCAACACGCCGTTTGACAGGTTGATTTTGATATCCTTTTTATCCATTCCCGAGATTTCAGCTTCGACAATTAGCTCTTTTTCGGTTTCAGACACGTCGAAAGCCGGTGCAAATGTCCTTTCTTCTGTGAACGGGCTCTGCATGCTAAAATTCTCAAAGAACCGGTCAAATAAGTCCCATCCGGGGTGCCTCAACCAATTGGTTCGTCTTAATGTTGGCAGTAAAGCGGACATGTCTGCCACCTCCTTTCGTTTTTATCACAGGTACTTATGCACCTAACGTTGAATAAAATATAATTCCTTCCTGCTGCACGTCAAGACCCGAAAATGAATTTTTTTAAGGCTACCTGGAAGAGTGAACCGAGACTCACACGCCTCACCAGGGTCGACCCAAGAAGTTGTGACATTCGAAAGGTTGCCCGACTCACTTCCCGCGCACGACATGCCGCCGCAAGGAAGCACCCCGGTACTTCCCCTTTGGAAACACGAAAAAAAACGTGTGCCAGGCTTTTGCCCAGCACACGTCTTCAGAGTAAAGGGGGAATTAATTAACTTCTATCTTTTTTGGCTTAACTGCTTCAGATCTCGGAAGCGTGATCTTCAGCACGCCATCCTTGAAGCTAGCATCTACCTTGTCAGCATTCACCTCAAAGGGAAGACATATACTTCTGGAAAATGTCCCATAGTATCGCTCCGTGCAGTGATAGGTTTCATGCTCTTCTTTTTCCTGCTTTCTCTCCCCCGTGACTGTCAGCATGCCCTCTGACAGATTGATGTTAATATCCTTTTTGTCCATGCCCGGAACTTCAACTTTAACAATCAGTCCATCATCGGTTTCAGAAACATCGAAAGGTGGCATCCATGCTGATTCTTCGGCGAACACACTTGGCCACCTGAAATCCTCAAAGAACCGATCGAAGATATCCCAGGCTGGACGGCCTATCATACCTCTTCGTCGTATTGTAGGTAACAGAATGGTCATGTCTGACACCTCCTTCCATATTTGAATTGGGGCATCTTTGTGCCCATTGTTATCCAAAAGTTAATTCCTACAAACGGCACGTCAAGAGTTGGTCATATTTTTTTCGTTCCCTGGACTGCAACAGCGAGCGCATTCCCTGTAGCTTGCTACAGGGTTAGCGAGCGAATCTAAAAATGGGACTCTTCCTTACAGTCGAAGATTGCCTGCAGCTTGCTGCAGGGAGCTTCAAAGGCTCAGTCCGGACGAACCAGCCATCGGGCTCGAACCGAAAACTTTAACCGGTTCGCTCCTCGCCCATGGAGCGCTGCAAAAAAAGAGAACCCCCGTCCTGACACAAAATACACCATATTCTCGGGGTCAACACATACCATACACCCAGTACACTATTCTCGGGGTTCTGCTGGAGATATCCTGCCATATCAATTCGGTACCTTTGAATATGGCTTCAAAGTAGCAAACATGAAAAGCGGAAAACGCTGTAATATGCTATCATAAAGACTTGCCTGAGAATACGTGGCCCGCAAAGGCCACGGCCAACATTGTTGATATGGGTTAGAAATGATGATAATATATAGAATGTTTATGCGTTTTGAACATTGATACTTGTGACAGCAAACTTTCTTGAGCTTTAAGGATTGGCCATGTTTGAAGTAACACAAAAAGCAAAAGAAATGGTCAGGGAGTTTCTTAAGATTAAAAATACACTATCTGCCATCAGGATTTTGCCTTGGACCGGAGAATGAGGCACACCCTCTCTGGCAATGGCTCTGGATGAGCAGCGAGATAGTGACGAGGTGCAAAATGAGGGCGGTCTGATATTCCTGATAGAGGGTCAGTTGTTTGCGATCGCGAAACCCATACGCATTGACTTTGAGACAACTAAAAAGGGAGGAGAATTCACAATATCCTCTGCGATTGCTGAAAACCGTTGTTCCATCGCTGAACACCCCGGTGCATGTTACGCGTCTTGCAGCATCTGAACTGCAATAGCAAGCAGATTCCCTGTCCCCCTTTATCGGGACTGCAGGGAGCTTCAATTCTTGCGTGATCGATTGCAAAAATATGATGTTCTTCATAATAATTTTCAAATTTCTGTGGGTCATGATTGTTGCAAGTCATCGGACTCAGCTTTTTGCAGAGAAAAGTTAAGATAACGGGTATCGTAAAATTGGTTTGCAGATGACGGGTCTATTGCTAACACAACTGCGTGATACGAATATGCAGAGAAGGTGACTGGCCGGTTATTTCTTCTCCATCTCGTCCCTCATCATCTTGAGGAGTTTGTCAAAAGCTACACGGTCATAGTCTCTCAGAAGCAGCAGTCCAAGCCCAACCAACAAACGTTCAACCTCACTGATCGACTTTGCCTGCCTCACTTTCCTTGCAATTGTACACATGAAGGTTTTAACACCCCTTAAAACCTCCTCACTTAGATGGATCGACGAGACTTCAGTTGCAAACTTCTTCCCAGACCGTTCGAGTTGCTTCGTAGCTTCTTCCCCGTCTTTCTTGCGTCTCTCCTTTTCCAGCAGCTTATCGACCCGCCATTTCAACAGGTCGATTGGCTCCTTGTCATTATCTGTCACTGTTTGCCTCCCTTAAGTTTGCCAGCGTAAAGTGCCTTTTCGCCATCAGTATTGCCCTTGCTAAGGTATGAACTAGAGGCATACTGTTCTTGCTGGCAAAAAGGTTTCCGGCTGGGACTCTTCTGATAAGATAAGGTACAGTGTAGCAGGATGCATGTCAATGAAACGGTTTGCAGGAATATATTCCCGCACACCCGCGAGTGTCTCTCCCAGGGGCTGGAGCTAAGTCTATTGTGTCACGGCCTTTGCACCTACACCTTGACGAAGCTTATGATTTTAGTTAGATACTTAATGGAACGCACCAGTGGGTGGGTCTCACGTTTGGGAAGAGATCTCTCATGTTTGTTCACACACGTCAAAGTCTTGTATAACGGCTTAAGACGACCGGCATGCTCCCCGGACACGCAGCGCTGGCGCAAGGCAGAACCCCTGCCTAGAAGGGCGGGGCGGCTTCACAATTCTCATTGAGCAAGAGAGGTTAGTGTAATGGCTGAAAAAGCATTAACACGCCGTCAATTACTGAAGGGTATCAGTGTAACGTGCGCGTCTAGCAGTCTGCTCATCAGCCCCCTTACATCAGGGGCTACCCTGGGGAAGGAGAAACAGAGAGAAAGCGTGAAGACATCGTCGAATATGGAATACCGGAGCCTTGGAAGAACTGGGTTACAGGTATCAGCCCTTAGTTTTGGTGTCGCCGGGCTGACAGATCCTGGTGTTTTGTTTGAAGCTCTGGAGATGGGGCTTAATTACTTTGATACAGCACATGGATATCAGAACGGCAACAATGAGAAGATGCTCGGCAGCGTGCTCAAAGATTATGGAAGAGACAAGGTCTTTATTGCCACGAAGGTTCCTCCTTACCATAGGCGCATGATGATGAGGCAGCTGCAAAATACAGCGACGATGGAAAGAATGTTGGAAGAGAGTCTGCAGAGGCTGCGAACCGACTATGTAGATGTACTCTTTCTCCACAGCATTGAAAATCCTGACGGGCCTGTGAATGAGAAGGTGATGAACTTCCTGGCAAAGCAGAAAAAGGCTGGGAAGGCACGCTTTGTGGGAATTTCTTTTCATGTGGCAGGCCGTCGTTATGCGGAAATTGTTTACCAGGCAGTAAAGAGCAATTTCTACGATGTGTTCTTGGCAGCGTACAACTTTAAGAGTCCCCCAGAACATTTTGAAGCATTAAGGTTCGCACGGAGTAGACAGGTGGGTATTATTGCCATGAAAACGCAGGCAGGGGGATATCACAAAGGTGTGACGGGCGGGTTGAACCCCCATCAGGCCGCTTTAAAGTGGGTTCTCGACAAGGATTTTGTGGATTGTGCCATACCAGGGATGGTTAATCGGCAGCAGCTGCAACAAAACGTGGCTGCTGTTGGGAAAAAACCGGGCCGGGTTGATAGAAAGGCTCTCGACGCCTATTATGCTGCCATTAAAGATCGGTACTGTGTCATGTGTGGCCATTGCTTTTCATCATGCACCAGACATATTGACGTCCCTTCTATTCACCGCTCCCTCATGTACTGGGAAGGCTACGGTGATTTGGAACTTGC
The DNA here is from genome assembly GCA_041547605.1 of Desulfobacteria bacterium. Taxonomy (GTDB): domain Bacteria; phylum Desulfobacterota; class Desulfobacteria; order Desulfobacterales. Next base: position 3,705 of record JBFEUB010000081.1, on the reverse strand, counting down.
CCGCACGACGTACCGTGAGCTGTCGACAAGGGAAAATGCCCAGGCGTGTATGACCTGCTACATGCCCACGTGCAGATGTGTGAATGGAATAAAAATAGAAGAACGTATGCGCCTTGCCCATACTGTTCTCGTATAGTAATGTGAAGGGCATGAAATCGGTCCCATACCGCGTAGCGTCCCCCATAATCGTTTTATTCCTGTGCTGTTGGTGTACGTTCAGGGTTGCTTCTGCCCAGGCGAATGCGCTTCTGCCTAGCAGTGCTGAAATACCCGGATGGCAGATGGCAGGCAAACCATACCGCTATGGCCCTCAGAATCTCTATGAGTACATTAATGGTCAGGCAGAGTCTTTTGTCGCTTGCGGGTTTGTTTCGTTGGTAGGTGCGAACTATTCTTCTGGATCAAACGACATCGATTCTATAACCGTCGATATCTACGATATGGGAGAAAAGCTCAATGCCTTTGGTGTGTTTCAGTCAAAGAGAGGTAAAGAGTCCTCACCTTTGAAAATCGGTGCAGCCTGTTTCGGCACCGATGGTTACCTGATTTTTTACAAAGACAGGTACTACGTTGAGATACTATCCTTTGTTAAGGGTGAAATGGCGAAAACGCAACACGTAATTATCGCCCGAAAGGTGGCAGAAAAAATTGGAGGGGATATTTCCCCCCCTTATGAGCTTGGTTATCTTTCTGAACTCGGACGCATTGAGGCGTCTGAAAGGTATGTAAAGGGTGCGATTCTCGGTCATGCGTTCTTGGATAGGGGAGTCACTTGTGACTACAGAATTGAGGATGACGTTGTTTCAGCATTCGTGGCCTTCTTTCCATCCAGTGAAGACGCTGGGAGTTCCTTTTGGGCGCACAAGGATTTCTTACAGAGGTCTGGGAAAGAATGTATACCGCTCAATGGATTTGGAGAACGTGGGTTTGTTTCGCAAGAACCCTACCACAAAACCATTCTTGTCATACAGGAAGGATCTTTTGTCATAGGGGTTTACGACCTGCCGGTGGCTCAAAAAGGGATGGAATTATTGAAAGATATTCTTAGGAGAATAGAAACCCTCAATTAGTCCCTGAACCTAATCTTTTAATATCTCACAGATAAAATTCTAGTAAAGCCTATGAAGATTATGAGGCGTATCCGCACGCTTAACTCTTTAGATATTGCATACTGGGACGTAACACGGGGCGCGGCTTGCTGGCGCGTAACTGCAATATGTTGATTGAAGCTGCCTTCAGTCCCGACAAGTCGGGACTGAAGGCAAGGCGCTCGCTTTTGTAGTTCAACATAGTGAATATTGTCTTTCTTAATCAGTAGAATGAAGGTTATTTTCCACGAGGCATTTTATCAGGTTTATACGTTCGAGTCGGCTGCTGCCGAGGGGCGCATGGAAGCAATAGTGGACGTGATCCACGCCGACGTTGGCCTTGTCACTGCAGAGCCCGCCTCGGAGGCTCAGATTGCCGCGGCCCACGCAAACACCCATGTGGACTATGTACGAGAGAGCGGCCTTTATTCAATTGCTGCCCTGGCCGCTGGTGGAGCGATTCAGACTGCGCGCATTGGACTCCGTGAGCCGGCCTTCGGTCTCATCCGACCTCCGGGTCACCACGCATCAAGGGGCAGTTCATGGGGCTTTTGCTACTTCAACAATATGGCCGTTGCTCTTCTGTCATTGTATGAGGAGGGGCTCATAAGAAATGCGCTTGTCCTAGATATTGACTTGCATTTTGGAGATGGCACCGTGAATATCTTGGGCGACGAGAAGTGGGTAAAAATACATAACCCAAGAAACCGATCCAGGCAGAAATACGTGCAGGAAGTCGGACATATCTTGTCAGGCGTTGAGGTTGACTTGATAGGGATTTCGGCTGGCTTCGACTATCACATAGATGACTGGGGTGGCGTTCTTGCCACGGAAGACTATTTCGCTATTGGAAACCTCGTCTACAAGGCCGCTCAGGCGTGTGGGGGTGGCTGCTTCGCAATTCTAGAGGGGGGATATAACCACGACGTGTTGGGTCATAATGTAGCTGCCCTCATAGAGGGCTTGTCGTCATAATTAAAGGCCCGTGCCGTCCCGAAAAGTCGAGACAGGGCATGCGCTCGCTGTTGCAGTTCAAAATTCGGGTCAAAAGCCTCCATCCGAGTATAGGAATACTGGCTCGACTGTGTGGGTTTTTGGATGAAGTGAAACAGGTTCTGATAGACCCAAAACAAGGTTGAAAGAAACCCTTCAAGGGGTAAAGAAAGAAGCAGTTAAGGGAATAAGGCCAGAGGAAAAGTCATGAGACATGAGCACAAAATCATTCTTCTTGCAATTCTCTATGGACTGTTCATCGTGTTACTTGATGCCTATGTTGACTTCCTCTTGTTTTATGATGAGACCTTCTGGGATGTGCTGATTTTTGACTTGACGCGGTTCGAGATCTATATTCGGTTACTTATTGTGTTTGGTTTCACCATCTTTGGCGTAATAGTTTCAAGAATAATGGCCAGGCGCCGACAGGTGGAGGAGGCGCTTAGACAAAGCGAAGAGAGGTTTCGTGGTTTGAGCAAAGAGTTGAACACAGGTCTATCGGAGGTGTTTGAAGCGCTGAGGCAGATCTCTTTGGGAGACCCCGAAGTCAGGATGCCCGAGACATCTGAGGTCGAATTGATTGCCAAGTTGAAGCACTTGGTCAACTTGACTGCCATAAATTTGGAGGGGATCGTCAATCTGACTCATGAGTTTGCCATCGGCCTGGCTGAGCACTTTGATGTCTTGCATAGGGTCTCGAAAGGCGACTTGACTGCTAGGGTGTCTGGAATTTCTCAGGTACAACTTCTTGAATTACTTAAGAAATTGACAAACCAGATGATTGAAAGTGTATCCAAAGAAATGACCGAACGCCGGCAGGCTGAAGAGGCTCTTAAACAATATCATGAGCAACTTGAGGAACAGGTGAAAGAGCGCACCGCTGAACTGACTTGGGCCAATGAACTGCTTCAACAGGAAATCGGGGACCGCAAGCGAGCGGAGGAAGCTGCACGGGCGTCTGAAGAAAAATACAGTAGCTTGGTTGAAAACTCCTTGACTGGTATCTACATCGACCAGGGTGGGAAGATCATATTTGCCAACAAAAGGTTTGCTGAAATCTACCGATATCCAGTGGAGGAGTTGCTTGGCATGGAATCGCGAAAGCTCGTGCATCCTGATGACAGGGCCCTGACAGACAGCTTCCGGGCGGAGAGGTTAGAGGGAAAAGATGCCCCGTCGGAATACGAAGCAAAGGGCATGACAAAAGACGGTGAAACCATATGGATTGCAAGGAGAAACACCCGCATAGAGTATGGGGGAAGGCCTGCTATATTGGGAAACATCGTAGACATAACCGAAAGTAAGCGGGGAGCAGATAAACTTCTCGCATATCACAAGAGGCTTCGGTCTCTCGCGTCCGAATTGTCCTTGGCCGAAGAGGGGGAACGGCGTCGCATTGCAACGGAGGTCCATGACCGTATTGGCCAGAACCTGGCTTTTGCCAAACTTTCATTGGGAACCCTTTTGGGATCGATCACTTCCTCCAATCACAGAGTAGCCGTAGATGAGCTTAGCAAGCTTGTTGACGAGACCATTCAAGACACACGGTCCCTGATATCTGAGCTCGGTTCTCCCATTCTCTATGAGCTAGGATTTGTGCCAGCCGTGCAATGGCTTGCACAAC
>JBFEUB010000080.1:0-14085 GCA_041547605.1 Desulfobacteria bacterium | reverse complement strand
ACTGATTGTCAAAAATATGTTCCGTTTGCTCGCAAGTCGTTGATGATTGAAAATATTATTTGGCGAACGACATTGTGCAATTTTGGAGAAGATTTTTGAATGTGACTGGCGTTTAAAATTGCAAGCTGTCTGAGGGCTCCGCCCGGGTTGTTGCGCTCCGGTTGCGCCTGACGGCTTGAACAGAACCACTGCGTGCGTGATTTAGCCAGGAGAATTCAAAAATCCTAAAATTGCATACCCACAAGTGAGCCAAATAGTATTTTCAATTGTCATCTATTCTTATCGGAACGTTATTCTGACAACCGCTATAAGTGCAGGTTTAGAGTTGATTCTTGAACAAAAAAATGATAAAGTAGATTAGTTCGGCAGGATAGTCATGCCTCAATTTTGAGAAAACGGAGTTTTTCGGATGTTCAAAGTCGGAGACTTAGCAGTTTACCCGGCCCACGGCGTGGGGCGTATCGAGGCGATCGAGTCGCGAGAGATCTCAGGGAAAAAGCAAGATTTTTATATCATGAAGATCCTCGAAAACGACATGATCATCATGATACCGGTGAACAATGTTCACTCTGTGGGGCTGCGAGATATCATCGACAAAGAGGAAGTGGCCAAAGTATATGACATCATGAAGAAGCGCGATATTCCCGCAGACAATCAGACCTGGAATCGGCGTTACCGTGACTACATGGAAAAGATCAAGACCGGATCAGTTTACGAGGTGGCGGAAGTTCTCAGAGATTTGTACCTTCTTAAGGTTGACAAGGATCTCTCATTTGGCGAGCGGAAGATGCTTGATACCGCGGAGAGCCTCCTACTTAAAGAGCTCTCCATTGCTAAGAAGACCGACGAGAGCGCTATCATGTCGGATATTAAAGCCATATTTGATTTAGAATAATCAAGCCTCCCATACTAAAATGGGAGTTAGGTACACGGCTGGTAAAGAAGATAAGTGTTTTTGTATAGCCCCCTTTCCTCGTCCTAAACTGGCGTTGCGGGGTGCGAGCCGGGCAGGAGGCGTGGCTGTTTTCAGTTTTACCGCAACCGAATCAGATGCTGGCCATCGCCTCGATGTCATCATTGCTGCACGCCTGCCCCACCTTTCCCGCTCTCATGCTGGCCGGTTGATTCGTTCCGGTCACATCACCGTCAATGGACTGGTCAAAAAGCCCGGATATCTGACCCGGCCCAACGATCTTGTCCGGTGTGAGATCCCTCCGCCAGAATCGATCACGTGCAAGCCTGAAGACATACCCCTGTCTATTCTGTATGAAGACCGGGACGTGATCGTTTTGAACAAACCTCCGGGGCTTGTGGTTCATCCTGGGGCGGGTCATAAAAGCAGGACCCTTGCGAATGCCTTGCTCTTTCACTGCCCGGGTCTTGAAGGGCTCGGCGACGGGATTCGCCCGGGCATTGTCCATCGCCTTGACAAGGAGACGTCGGGTTGTATGGTGGTGGCAAAGAATCAGTTGGCCTACGAAGGACTGAAACGTCAATTCAAGATGCGCGAGATCCAGAAGGTATACCAGGCCCTGGTTTACGGTGAGGTCAAGACACCGACAGGGGTGATCAAGCTTCCCATTGGGCGTCATCCAACAGATCGAAAAAGGATGTCCACACAGAGCCGCCGGAGTCGGCCCACTGAGACGCACTGGAAGATAAAAGAGGGGTTCCAAGGGGTTACGCTTCTTGAAATCGATTTGAAGACCGGGCGGACCCACCAGGTTCGTGTCCACTGTGCCGCTATGGGCCATCCAGTCGTTGGTGATGCCACGTACGGGAAGAAAGGAAGATTGAAGGAGGTACGTTCCAGGCAAACACGAGAGGTCCTCAGGACCGTGGGTCGACACATGCTCCATGCCTGGCAGCTCACATTTTCTCACCCAAATACAGGGACGTTGATGCGCTTTGAATCTTCGCTCGCCAAAGATATGGCCTCGGTGTTGAACTCTCTCCGGACCCTCGTTTAGCCGTGCTAAACCAACGATACCTATTCCGCAAAGCTAATGATGTTAGTTACTAAGGTGATGTCATTAGCTCTTTTTGTGTCCAAGAAGTTGAGAAATGTTAGGTTATGTTAGGATTTTTGTGATATGACAGGCACAAAATGGGGACAAGGAATGGCGCTTGTTCTAGTTGTTCTATAAGCCATTTATGATATGAACCTGTTATCTTGACTTCTCTAATATTGAAGATAATGGAGACTGTCGAAAAAGTCGAAATAGAGCATTTTAGCTGTCCTTGCCTATAGCAAAATCAGCCACTTACAAACTGCGAAAAGCCTCAGAATCATGGCTTTGAGGGTTTTTCGACAGTCTCGGAAGATAGCTCTATTTTCTGACTGACGAAACCTAACCCCACATCTTGTATCCCATGTCTATCGGCCATTAACCTCCATCCGTTTAAGACTCCCTTTTGCCTTACGGGTAAGCCTGATTTGTAACCAAAACACAGTGCTTCTTGTCACAAAATGCAGTATTGGCCCCATTGATCTTGGCTCCAAATGTAAGTGTTATTTGCGCAGTAGGTCATCAGATCTAAAAAATCCCAAAGGGGTTCCCGATGAAACAAGAATATGTGCAGAGAATGGAAGAACTCCTAAAAGGCTGCCGCAAAGGTCTTAAAATAAGCCAACCGGAACTCCAAATTCCCTGTAAATCAAAAGATATTGGACTCGAATTATTCTTTGAGTGTCTGGTGAAAGGTTCGTCTACGTGCGAATCCTCGCTACCTTATGGTCATTCGTATTACTGTAAATGTGTTCTGCGTGTTTTTATGGCAATAGACTTGGAGCACTAACCTAAGGGTGTTACCCGTAACCGCTCGTTTGTATCCAAGAAGACAAGTCTGGGGTCAGGAAAGTTTTCTATTGAGCACAAAGCAGAAACTCCCGGGACATCGAAAAAACCTAACCCCAGATTCTCCTTAAAGGTATATAAGGCCATAAGGTTCTCCAACTACCCCTTCTTCAGGACACCCAAAAGAGAACCCCGTGGCCTTTCGTTTTTCACCTCCAAACGCTCCAAGAGAATTTTTTTAATATAAGAAAATCAGTGTTCTCCCCTATTGAGGTTTATGACCAGGTGTCCGATTAGGAATTTAAAGCTCCGAATCAAGCCCGGCCAGATACCTCTTATAGGTGGTCACGGAGTGCTTGCTCTTCGGAGTGATAGGGAAGTCTGAGGTCTGTGGCGACAATTTGTCTCACTGCACCTATAATGGCATAATACGATGAGACACCGACCCTGATCCCGGATTTCCCATAAACAATATGAGGCCATAGGTTCTCCCCATGCTTCCCCCAAGAAGAGAACCTGTGGCCTTTCGTTTTTCCTGCCCCTAACACTCCAAGAGAAGCCCTTTAGAGTGGTTGTCAGAAATACGTTCCGATTGGCAAGGCTCTTTATGGCTTCCGTTTTCGTGCGTTTGCCCATTTTGAGCGTTCTGAGGCTCGCTCCGCTAAAATGCAAAAACTCGCCCGCTCTGCGGGCTCAAACAGTTTGCATTTTTACGCTTCTCTTCACCAAGAACGCTTTGCAAAATGGTCAAAAAACACGCCTTCGGAAGCCATAAGCGCCTTGCCGCTGATTGGATAACGGAACATTATTCTGACAATCACTGTAGTAAGAAAAAAATAGTGTTTTTTCCGCACGAAATTAGTGTTCTCCTCTATGAAGTATTGGGCCTAGTTTTCGATGAAAGAGTTGAACGCGGTAGTTGTATCATCTTGGCCCGCATACACTATATGCCGAAGGAGGTTCCAGATGGAACAAACGCATATGGAGATCCGTGATTTAACCACTGGCTTAGCCGGGTTAAAAGTCCTCATTGACAACAACCGCTACAAGCCCGGAGTCGGGTTTAGCTGTAAAGCAAAAGACGTTGGGCTTAATTGCTATGTTGAATGTCTGGAGGTAGATGCAAACCGTTGTCCGTTCTCTTTTTCAGACGGGAGTGGGTATTACTGTATATCTCCTATTCGCAGCGTTATCGCTAAGGGCCTCAAGAAATAACCCACACAAAACCCCGTACTGACAATTTAAAAAGCGGGCTGCCAATGTCATTATTCGAAAACGTGATTGCCTTATTTTTTCAGGCCGATGTTATCAAACTCCTGGTCTGTGGTTTTCTGATTTTGGTTCTTTATTTGTTTGCGTCAGAGTTCTCCCGGAATCGAAAACAGGGAAGACAAGAACGACCCTAAACACCTCCCCTTCCTCTAACAGGGCTATGGGGTTTCTCCCTCCTTAGGTAGCCAAAGGGAGGGGGAGATCCTGTGGCCTTTTATTTTGCCCTTTGTTTGGTTCCAATTGCCCCCTTTCTGCCAATAAAATACTCCCTATGGGGGGCCCTCTTTGACAGACATTATTTTGAGCCTTACAGCCCAAATAGAAATCCCCTAATATGTCAGGGCTCCGGCATCCTGTCTAAAAAAGTCCTGCCTTTTCGACGCTCATTAGATAAATACTGATTTTCACTACTCACGTGAGGACAGGTAGGCGATCAAGAGCCAGACCCAACAACACAGCACTGGGCACGAGAATGATTATTTCAGTAACCCCAAATGGTTGCGTAAAATGCGTCAATATTGACATTGGGAAAAGGTGGCTTTTAGGTTCTATGGATTACTTCTTCAGATTCTTAACGACGTACACACGAACAGGGGATGCACAATACTCTATGCCGGCAAGAGGCATTGAGAATTCGCACTCATCGGGATCATCTTCCAAACACTCTACGAATGTTTCCAGTCCAACATCTCTTGCTTTGCAACGAATTTGAAATTCTGGCTCAGACAGCATGGCACTACCTCCTCAGCAGATTTGTCATTCAGGATAACTATGGTTCCCGAGTTCATGCAGAGTTCATGCCAAAAAAATAGGTTTGCATAACTTCGTAATGAAAAAATCAGAAGTGTCAGAAGAAGGGCTGTCTTTTGATCGTCACAGCAGGCAGGTCAAAAACCTGATCGGATTCATTTCGTTGTCATGATATTGAGTATTTATCAGGATGTTTGGGTTGGCGTTGGTTGGGTTGGGGTTGGAGATGTAAAACGAATATCAAAGCCTGTGTCTAAATAACGCAATGCACCTGTTCAGTCTGGAGCCCTCTTTATGTTTATCCTGTGTGTGGGGTTTGCGAGGCATCAACTCCTGAGCCTTGAACACCAGTATTAAGATACCTCCTGGAACCAGGAACCCAAGGAGAACAAGACAAATCGTTTGAAAGCATTTCATCATTTCAATCGCCTCTTATCCTTTCACCTTGTGCCGTTCCTCTTTCTTTTCGCACACAATTCCACACCTTTATTTATATCACCCGAAAACCAAAAGACAATCCGGCGCTTAACCAGTTTTTGATCGAAAAATCTTCTGATATTATTCGACAAAATTTCTTATGAAGCCTGGGAGAACTAAGGGGAAAAACTCGGTAGTGTTGCTGGAAGGGGTAAGAGCTGCAAGAAGCTAGTAGTCGGATACAAGATATGGTGCCCAGTTCGAAAAGGTCAAAACTGGAACTTACTTGCCAGTATCTTTAGTATCCAAGGACTGGAGATATCAAAACTATATCATAACGTTCTTGGGTGGGCCAGAACGGCCTGCCAGGCATAGCTTTAGTTCACGCTCTTCAATGTCCTATGTCAAGACCCCACTCTTTCACGCAGCGTCACGCGGAGAATCTCGCCGGGACGCCAGAGACGCATACGCGTCCCCCACGTGCCCGTGCCGCGGCACACGATCACGGACATGCCGCCCACCTCATAGCGTCCTTCCAGCAGCGGGTAGACCCTGCGAACCACATAGTCAAAGGGCCATATCTGCCCGCCGTGGGTGTGACCACAAAGCATCAGGTCCACGCCGGCGCTCGCCGCCCTCTCGGTCTGCCACGGGGTGTGGGAGAGGAGGATGGTCGCAGACGCAGACCGCCTTGCCAGTGCCTGCGAGATCGGGTCTCCGCCTCGGGCGGCCCGGTGCCTGGCGGTCAGATCGTCCACGCCAGCCAAGACGAGGCCAGGCCGCGCTTCGGCCCAGCGGTTGTGCAATACCTGGAAGCCGGCCTCCTCGACCAGGGCCATGCTCGTGTCGGGACCGTGGTGGGACTCGTGGTTGCCAGGGATGGCCCAGACACCGAGCGGTGCGGAAAGGCGTCGCAGCACTGTGAGCAGTTCCCCCTGAGGCTGTGTGTGTCCTTCGAACAGGTCGCCGAGCAGAACCACCAGGTCGGGTCGCTGCGCCTGGACCTGGGCCACGCGGGCCGCCAACCAGCGCTCGCAGATGAGAGAGCCGACGTGCAGGTCAGACACGCCGACCAGCACGGTGCCGTCCATCTCGTGGGGAAGGCCGCCAAGGCGCACCTCATAGCTTTGTACCACCGGCGGCCGCGAGCCTTGAATGAGCGCGATCACGGAAAATACGGCGCCCGCGAACAGGGCCCAGCCTCGCAAAGAGGGGGCTAGCCGGGGCAGGAGGAAGCCGAACCCGGTGACGAGGTCAATGGCAAGGAGGCAGACGGAGGCCAGGAAAAGCATGCCCATCCAGTTCATGCCGAGCAACTCCAGCGTCACGGCCAGGGCTCCTGTACCGCCGTGACCAAAGACGAGGCCAAAGTAGAACATAGCCCAGAGGACCACGGCTGCCCCGATCAGGAGCTTTCGGGAGACGCGCCGGTTCACGAGCGGCACCGAGGCGGCGCGCCAGAAGACATAGATGTGCATTAATGTGCAGGCGGAAATAAGAGTGAATCGGAACACGGTCTCTCCCGCGCGTGACCCGCCATCCCCAAATGGAGTTGATGAGTTATTAGCAAAATCCTACAGACCCCCTTTACGTTTGTTCCGCTTCCTACTGGCAGTGCTTTCCTCCACCTCCCTGAGCCGCTTTTCTATATCCTTGCTGACCTTGATCTTGCCCCTCAAGACACACCCTCGTCTTGTCGGAATGCACGCAAGCCGCAACTTTCTGCACCCTTCAGCGTCATAGTCATAATGTGGACAAGAAAACGTCATGATCCTTTTCTGCCAGGTGCCTTGCGTGGGAGTCAACGTTATTCAGAGGTGTCTCCTAAGTTCACGCTCTTCAATGTCCTATGTCAAGACCCCCCCACTCTTTATATGTAAGGTGGAAACGGGCACGCGCGTTTTTGGTCTTTCTCATATTTGACATTCGGCACTGTTATTCATCCAGAAACGGGTAGTCTGTGTATCCCCTTTCATTGCCGCCATAAAAGGTGTCCTCATCGGGTTTGTTGAGCGGCGCGTTTTGGCGGAAGCGTTCCACCAAGTCCGGGTTGGCAAGGTAGGGAACACCGAAGGCTACAAGGTCCGCCGAGTTTTCGGCAATGGCTTTTTCAGCAGTTTCCTTTCCATATCCCCCGTTGATGATGATAGTACTCTTGTATATCTTTCGCAGGGTCGGTGCGACCGGCGGCACATCTTCCTGGCTGACAAAACTCGGATGGCTGGGAAGCGGTTCTACAATGTGAAGGTATGCCAGTGGGAGGTCGTTCAGCGCTGCAGCCAACTGGCTGTAAAGAGCCAGTGGATCCGAGTCGGACATATCGTTGAAGATTCCTCGCGGAGAGATGCGGAAACCCACCCGATCCGGCCCCCAAACGTCCGCCACAGCCTGGAGAACTTCGAGGGCAAACCGCATCCGGGAGGAGATATCACCCCCGTAACTGTCAGTCCGGCGGTTAGTCCTGTCTTTCAAAAACTGCTCGATAAGGTAACCATTGGCACCATGGACTTCCACACCGTCGAACCCTGCACTTTTGGCCGTTTTCGCGGCGTGGGCAAATTGATCCACAATGGTTGGGATCTCATCGATGGCCAGCGCCCGAGGCTGAGTGGCTGGCTCGAATCCTTTAGGCGTGGACACCATGGTGTCGGCTCGGATAGCCGATGGGGCGATGGGATCCGTGCCATCGGGCTGGAGTGATGGATGGGAAACCCGGCCCGTGTGCCAAATCTGATTGAAGATACGGCCTCCTTCGTTGTGAACCGCATCTGTGACCACCCGCCATCCCCGGGCCTGTTCCTCGGTGTAAACCCCGGGTGTAAACCTATAGCCGGTGGCCTTCTCGGAGACTTGGCTAGCTTCGGTGATTAACAGGCCCGCCGTGGCCCGCTGGGCATAATAAATGGCGGTCATCGGTTTGGGTACCCCGTTTTCGCAAGCCCGGTTCCGGGTCATGGGGGCCATGACCATCCGATTGGGCAAGGTTAAATCCCCGATGTTGTATGAGGTGAAAAGCATGTCTGACATGTTCGTCTCCTCAAGCCTTCGTATTTATGAATTACTGTCGTTCAAACTTCAAATAGTTCAAATGATAAGTTTCGTCAAACGGTGGGGGAGAATGACAAAAAACGAAGGCGGTTTGGTCGAAAAATTCAGGCTGGAAGCAATAGCTGTTGCCATTGCGAGGCGACTCATTGTGGGGTCAAACATAGAAATATAAGTTGGATACTGTAAGTTTTTCGACCTCTAATTTTGAGACCTCTACAGGAGAACTCGTTAGTTCACGACATAATGTCAAAAAAAGAAAGATCCCCTCTACTACCATAAAGGGGATCTTTAAAATCTGCTATCAGCGATTAGATGCTACGTCGCATGCGGTACAAGGGTCAGCTCGACCCTTCTATTAAGCGCCCGGCCAGCAGAGGTGTCGTTGCTAGCAACCGGATCCTGCGGGCCTTTGCCCCGGGTGAATAGCCGCGCAGGATGAATGCCTTGAGCTTTCAAATATGCTGCAACGGATTCAGCCCGCTTTTCTGAAAGCTTGATGTTATATTCAAAACTGCCGGTTGAGTCCGTATACCCGATGACATGAATGCTGGTCTTTTCAAACTCCTTGAGGACTAGAACAACCGAATTGAGTACCGCGTAAAACTGGGATTTAATATCAGACTGGTCGACCTCAAAAGTGACATCCCCCGGCATGTTCAGAATCAGGTTGTCTCCCTGACGGGTGACGCTTACCCCGGTGCCTTGCAGCTGCTGGCGAAGCTTAGCTTCTTGCCGGTCCATATAATTCCCTACGGCTCCGCCTGCTAAAGCACCGATCCCTGCACCGATTAAGGCCCCTTTGGTGTCACCGCCTGCCAGAGCCCCGATTCCGGCACCCACTGCTGCCCCCACCCCGGCCCCTTTGGCCGTTGTGCTGACCTTTCGTTCACCGGTATACGGGTCTGTGGCACAACCGAAAAGAAAGAGCGCGATAATCATCACAAAAACTTTGCGGGTTCTTACAAGCTGCAGCATGATTGTCTCCTTCGCATGATGTTTGGGTTGCTTTTCGACTAATACGGATATCAAGCTTATTGGTGGGCGGAGTATAGAGAAAGTTGACTTGGGTGTCAAGTGAGACAACTTCGCAACATATTGGGTTCGCTCCCTCAGTTCGAAACTAGAGATCCCACTACCTTGGACATTTGAAGCCGAAGTTTTTTCACGATTCCTTGCCACTATCATAAATTTCGAGAATTTCAAAATAGTTGTGGCCAATCTTGATGTCTCGGGGCTGACTGAAGATTTGCCATTGAAGCTCCCTGCAGCAATCTGCAGGAAATGTTCTGCCTGGCGGCAGTGCTTCGCAGCGACTGTAAGGAAGGGCGCCATTTTTAGATCCGCTCGCTAACCCTGTAGCAAGCTACAAGGAATGCGCTTGCTGTTGCAGTTCAAATGGTGAGGTTTTTCAACTTGATGATTCCCCGCAGATTGCTGCAGGGTCGTTCATTGGCGGAAACGTAGATAACGGCCTCAGGCCGATCAAACGTCTTTCCAAGACCCCGAAAAAGAAATGGTGCGTTGGTCCCGGTTGCACGACAATGCCAGGCATGCCATGGGAGACAAGAACGGCTGGGGTCATGAAACTCTTTTCTTTCAGAAAGGCTTCAGCAAGGAATCCGAACCATGCTACGCCTTATGGGCGGCAGCCTCTAGCTGCACAAGCAACTCACTAAGCGCCTTATCGAGTCTCTTGGCCTCCTGAAATATGATTCCTGTGTATTCGGCCAATTTGTCGTCGGCATAGTGTCCGGTGGCAATCCTTTGGGAAAAGCCACCAATGGATACCAGCGGATTTCTCAGTTCATGCATCAACCTGAGGGCCATGTCATTGGCAAATTTCAATATGTCTAAATGCCTTTGATTTTCATAAAGCTCTTTCTGACTATCTCTCAGTTTATGCTGGGCACGCTTGAGGTCTGTGATGTCTTCAGCCACCTTTACATAATGGGTAATCAAACCGTCGTGATTTTTCATGGATGAAATTGAGGCACGCTCCCAGTAGAGTTCACCATTCTTCTTTTTATTGTGAAATTCACCTCGCCACTCGCCGCCCGATTCTATCACCTGCCACATCCTCTTCTCTTCTTCGGGCGACTGTTCACCCATATCAGCGGCATTGCTTCCTAAGATCTCATGGGAGGCGAATCCGGTCATTTCAATGAACTTCGGATTGACATATTCAATGAGCCCATGAGCATCTGTAATCATGATGGCACTGGGGCTATGATTTACCGCGTGATTCAGCTTGAGCAACTCGCGCTCCATGCGAAGGCGCTCAACCGCTTCCTTTTCCAATTCCTTGACCCGCTGTTCCAGTTCTTCGTAGCTCGGTTTTTTGGTCATTATGGAATTTCCCTTTTTATGAACAAAAAAGACCCGCACGCACCCATACGTTGTACATTTCGTGTAAGTCTTTACTTACCCATTGAGGCTTATCCACCCCTTTTCACCCTACGCTAAACGCTGGAAGAAATCATACTGAACAAACATTAGAATGGTCAATGAAAACTGGGGCTAAAACATAGATTCATTCGCATACTGTCGGTGCTCCGTGGGAGAAATGTGTATTCCAGACTTCTTTACATTATCTTTAATATTAGGGAGATCAGGATAACAAGCCCATATTATAGAGAGGTCAAGGGAAACCTCCTCTTCGGCTCCTGAGGCCTAGCCCCTAAACAGACGAAGCCACTTCCCCGAAGGAAACCGGCTTCTTTTTCCGATCCTTATTTGATGTCCCCTGATTACCTGACTGCAATACAGCCCCCTCGGGGGGAAGCGTCTCTGAGGCATTTTGCGGGTACCATAAAACAGACCCTATGACAACTAAAATCGTTGTCAAGTGGGCACATGTCCTCTTTTGCAGAGATTCAGGATGTCCGTCTCGCAAATATTGACCAAGTATTGCAGAAAGGAATTTCCGTGCTAACGGGTGATAGGATAAGTATTTGTAATTACTGTGGTGCCGAAGGGGGGACTCGAACCCCCACGGGCCTACACCCACTAGACCCTGAACCTAGCGCGTCTACCAATTCCGCCACTTCGGCATTTCGGAAGGCACAAAAAGAATTGATTTTGTGCAGTGAGTGCATTATATATATAAGTTTAAATTTCTTGTCAAGCAAGAGGTAATCGGATTAAGCATGCAAATTATAAAGAATCTCACAGAAATCTCTGGTCCATTTAAGAATGCCGTTGTGACCACGGGCAACTTTGACGGGGTTCATGTGGGGCATCAAGCTCTTTTCCGTCAGGTCATTGAGAAGGCGGAAAGCATCGACGGCACTTCTGTTGTCCTGACATTTGAGCCTCATCCCATCCGGGTCATTAACTCCAACAAGCATTTCCCCCTTATAACGCTCTATGAGCAAAAGGTTGAATTGATTGGCGAAACAGGCGTGGATACACTCATATGCATTCCATTTACCCGGGAGTTTGCGGCCACCCCCGCTCGCACTTTTGTGAAAGACATCCTGTGCGAGCTCATTGGCATGAAAGCAATTGTCGTGGGAGAGGATTACTCCTTCGGGCAAAGGCGTGAGGGGGACGTTTCTTTGTTGAGGGAAATGGCTGTTGCCCTTGGTTTTGAGGTGATCATCTCAGGATGGATTGCACTGGAAGGCCGGCGCATTAGCAGCACTGAAATCAGAAATTTAGTCAGGGAGGGGAGGGTAGAGGAGGCTCAAAAACTTTTGGGACGCCATTATCAGGTGCGTGGAACTGTTATCCGTGGCCGTGATCGCGGAGCAAGGTTGTTGGGGTTTCCCACCGCTAATCTAACGCTATATGATGAACTCTGTCCCAAGACAGGGGTCTATGCTGTGACCGTGGAACACGATAACGCCCTTTACAAAGGCGTGGCCAATATCGGATATAGCCCTACTTTTCAGAACGGTCAGTTCGGCGTGGAGGTACACCTCTTCGATTTTGATAAGATCATCTATGACCATCCTATCCGCCTGAACTTCGTCCACCGCCTGAGAGAAGAAAAGAAGTTTTCAGGACCTGCATTGCTGGCAGCTCAGATCAAGCAGGATATTGAAAAGGCCCGGGAGCTTTTGTCTAGAGACTAGTAATGTTTTTTTTCTATCCAAAATCCCCCTATTTCTAAACGCACCCACTCCAGGCCACACGTCTTAAAACATTATGTTCGGAAGAAAAAAAACCATCTTTACGCTTACCACAGGGCTTCTGCTGTCTGGTATTGCCCTTTATGTGGTCTTCAAGAATATTCCCCTGCCGGAGCTGGTTGACTATTTAGAAACCGTGAATTACTGGTGGGTCATCCCTGCAGTAACGGTTACACTCGCAGGTTTTATGATCAGAGTCGTCAGGTGGCAGATTCTTCTTAGTCCATTCAAGAAGACGAGCTTTTGGAATGCACATCACCCCCTTATGATTGGCTTCATGCTCAACTGCCTTTTGCCTGGCCGGGTAGGAGAATTAGCCCGACCGGCCATCTTGTACAAGAAGGAAAGGGTTGCATTTTCCAAAGTACTGGCTACGGTAGGGGCTGAAAGGGTCTTTGATGTCCTTGTGCTGCTCATATCTTTTGTGTTTGTTCTTGCTACGGTTGAAATCAGCCCCACCCTTGATCTATCGTTCGGCAACTATCATCTGAACAAGGCCATGCTTGAAAAAGTGGGCATGACAACGCTGCATTTGGGTTTGGGACTTATGGTGTGCATTGCCCTGGTTAGTTTTAAACAGAGTCAAAAATTCATAAGGCAGGCTATCCTGAGGCTGCCAGGACTGCTTTTTTTTGCCAGTAGCTCCTTTAAGGAAAAAGTCAGGGAGAAACTTTGCGTAAGACTCGTGCACATTTTCGACAACCTATCCGCTGGATTCGACCTGCTGAAGAGCCCGAAAAAAGTAGTTCTTTGCCTTGGACTTTCGATTTTGGTGTGGGCAGTGGGCGGAGCTTCTTATTATGTTATGGCTTTTGGCTGCCCAGGCGTAGAACTGTCGTTTCTCGAAATGTACGCGATGATGGTCATCCTTTGCTTCTTTATTTCTCTTCCGTCTGCACCGGGTTTCTGGGGGATCTGGGAGGCGGGAGGCGTGTTTGCGCTCCTCATCTTTGGTGTCCCCGCCAAGGAGGCCGCGGGGTTCACCCTGGCCAATCACGTTATACAGATGCTTCCTGTAATCATCGTGGGTCTTATTTCCGCCATTGTCACTGGGGTTAATGTTGTTCAGGTAGCCCACGAAACCATTGAAGACAGATCCGGAGAAGAAGGTGCAGGGGTTGAGATGAACCAACGTGTCTACACAGACGAGGTGCCCCATGAACATCTTAAAGACCGTGGAATTCTTGGAAAGTCCGTGGATCAGACCCAGAAGGGTCATTTATGAAAACGACAACGGGCAAGTATTGAACTGGGATTATATCGAGCGTATTAATTCCCGTAGCTCGGTCCTTATCATGCCACGGTTTAAAGAATCAGGGGACCTGATCTTTATCCGGCAGTATAGAATTATTCTAGATTGCTATGTGATAGGCTTTCCAGCAGGGGTCATCTCAAATGATGAGGATATTGTGACGTGTGCCCTTCGTGAGCTTGAAGAGGAGACTGGCTACGCGGGAACCGTTGTACAGATTTCCCCCGAGCTAACCCTGAACAGTGCACTGATTAAAGAGACAGCGTACTGCGTAATTGTGGAGCTGGAGGAGGATGCCACGCCCAAGGAACAGGAACTCGAGCCCTCGGAAAAAATTGAAGTCCACCGGGTGAAAAAGGATCAAGTGGGACCTTTTTTCAAGGAGGCAGCCGCAAGGGGGGACGTCATAGGCGGT
>JBFEUB010000079.1:0-14141 GCA_041547605.1 Desulfobacteria bacterium | reverse complement strand
TACCGGGACGACATACCCTGCAGTTTATTAAGAAGGTCCCTCTTTGTGCGGAACCACCACGAGAAAAATGGGGGGACTGGATTGACGTCAAATGGACGCTCAAGATGACAACGAAGTTGACGCCAGAGGATCGCAGTGTTGTCCTTTGCCGTGAGAAATTGCTTATTCGAGAGGCCCTCTGCGTTCTTTTTGAACCCTAGCCCGGTTTACAAGAGTTGCTATTGAGCCAATTGGGGTTTCATTTTGATGAAGTATACTCAGATCTAGGTTTACTGGCCCCATTTGAGTGGACAGCATAAAAAGGGAGTTACAACTCACAGAAGATCACTTGCCTTGGCTGGACAGACAAAGCATTCGAATGTTTTTTTGAAGCCATTACTGTGACATCTCACATGTGACTTGCCCGATCGATTAATCGGGACGCCTATGTTGAACAATTCGCCCGCTTGCGATCCAGGTTTCTAAACGCCCCAATTGATGATGCATGGTACACATCACTGCCGATGCTCAGAAATGACTGTGCGGTTTTTATTTTTAGTTTTCCAAGAACTGGTAATACAGTTCTTCAACAGATACTAGTGTTGTGTCCCAGGAGTTTGTTCCAAGAATATGGAATCGCCAAAAAGCCATTTTCCTTGCTCCGTGAGCATTTTCGGGACATCAACTTCGCTCCGCCAAATCATGCACGCAGTGGTTCTGTTCAAGCCGTCAGGCGCAACCGGAGCGCTAAAACTCGGGCCTAAGGCCCTCAAACAGTTTATGATTCTTAACGCTCCACTCAGCTGAAGTCCGGCTCCGAAAAAGCGCAATGTCGCTCGGAAAAGGCTTTCGGCTCCAGTATCAGTAATAGAACTTATTCCTGGGACACGACACTAGCTCACTTTAGTTCACTCTATACACGCAGCCTAATTTTGGTTCTTTCGTGTTTTCGTCATTTGTGGGCTCTTTGATCCGAGCCCGCGGAACCGGGCTAAGTTTCGATGGAACACATACAAGATCAAACACTTTATCAAGTACATCTGGGAGATCTTTTTGATGGTCCCATGGATCTTCTCGTGCATCTTGTGAAGAAGAATGAGGTAGATATATATGACATCCCTATTGCGTCGATTACGCAGCAGTACATGGAATACTTGGAATGGATGAAGTCTGTGAATATCGACGTGGCAGGCGAATTCCTGGTCATGGCCGCCACCCTGACGTACATCAAATCCCGCATGTTGCTGCCCTCCCACGACGAGGAAGGCGACGAAGAGGACCCTCGCATGGAGATTGTGAGGCCTTTAGCCGAATATCTGCAGTTCAAGTATGCTGCTGAGGATTTGATG
Organism: Desulfobacteria bacterium; assembly: GCA_041547605.1. GTDB lineage: Bacteria > Desulfobacterota > Desulfobacteria > Desulfobacterales. The sequence continues at coordinate 12,813 of JBFEUB010000079.1, read as the reverse complement.
GAGCGAGACCGACTCGACTGGGATGTGTTCCTGCGCAAAGGCCTCAATGGCGTCGAGGCATGGCCTGACGGATACCCCGAGGGCTTCACACAGGTCAGCCTGTTTCAACTCATCGACGCATTTCAAGAGATTGTCAAGCGGGTATCGCCGAGATATTTTTTGGATGTCACGCCGGAAACCATCTCGGTCAGGAACAGAATTTCTCAGATTGCAGATATTTTGGAGGACCGGGGTTCGGTAACCTTTCGAGAGCTATTTGACACAGAAGTGACCAAAACAGATATCATTGTAACGCTCTTGGCTATTCTTGAAATGGCAAAGTTGCAGCTGATACGGATTATGCAGCACGTCGAATCAGGGATCATCAGGATTTTCCGTGGATAATTTAAAGGCCATTATCGAAAGCTTGCTCTTTGTCGCGGAAACACCTCTTAAGCTCGACAAGATCAAATCCGTTTTGGAGGTAGCAGACCGCAAGGCCATCCGTGATGCCCTAAGCAGTTTGGCTGAAGAGTACGAATCCGACAACCGAGGCTTCTTCTTGACAGAGGTTGCCGGAGGGTTCCAGATCCGAACCCGCCCGGAGTATGGCCGGTGGATTAGGCGCCTCAAAGAAACGAGGCCACCTCGTTTGAGCCGGGCAGGCATGGAAACCCTTGCGATTGTCGCCTACAAGCAACCTGTACTCCGTAGCGATGTGGAATTCATCAGAGGGGTTGACAGTGGGGGGACACTGCGAACGCTTCTGGAGCGGGGGCTCATTCGCATCATGGGCCGCAGGGATCTTCCGGGCCGCCCGATCATATACGGCACCACCAGAAAGTTCTTAGAAATCTTTGATCTCAAGGACCTTAATGAGCTCCCTACCCTCAAGGAACTGAAGGATCTGGGAGAAACATGGCCGAACGACTCCAGGTAGTCTTAGCACGGGCTGGTGTCGCCTCTCGACGTCAGGCAGAAGAGCTGATTCGGGAGGGCCGTGTCATGGTAAACGGTCAGGTTATCCGCAAGCCCGGGGCAAAAGTGGTCTGGGGGCAAGCCGCAATCCGCGTAGACAACCGCCTTGTCTCGCGATTGGAACCCAAGGTTACTCTGGTACTGAACAAGCCCAAACAGGTCCTCACCACCACCCAAGACCCGAGAGGCCGGAGAACCATAGCTGATCTTGTGAAGGGAGTTAAAGCACGTGTCTTCCCGGTGGGACGCCTTGACTATCACACCGAAGGGCTTCTGATTCTCACGAATGACGGAGAACTCGCCCAGCACCTTCAGCATCCCCGCTATAAGATACCCAAGACCTATCGGGCCAAGGTCAAGGGGCTGCCGACCGCACGGGCCATCCAGCGCCTGCGATCCGGTGTCATGTTGGACGGCAGACGCACTGCACCGTCCTTGGTCAAGAAAATCGGGACGACTGGCAAGAACACCTGGCTTGAGATTACTATAAGAGAAGGCAGGAACCGGCAGGTTCGGCGAATGTGTTCGGCCGTGGAACATCCGGTCTTGAAGTTGAAACGCATTCGTTACGGTCCGATTCGGTTGGGCACTCTCAAACCCGGACTGTACCGCGACGTGACGCCATCAGAAATGGACAAGCTTCAAAAACTTGGCCTGAGGGCCGTGCGGCCAGCAAAGCCAAAAAAATCTTGTCCCTAACGCTGTATGAAGAACACGCAAAAAAGCAGTGAACAAGCATGTCCCTGCAAGTGATTTCCTCGACAAGCCTCAAAACTGGTTCAACTCGTTGACATTATCCCTCTTTTAGTATAAAAGGCGTATTGTTTATTTAACATTAGGGTTGACTTTGGCCGATACACCTTTTATTCGGGGGGTGTATCCCATAAAGCGATTCGCGGGCGGTTAACTCAGTGGTGAGAGTGCCATCTTCACACGGTGGAAGTCCGCGGTTCAAATCCGCGACCGCCTACCAGTGAAATCAAAGGGTTATGGAACCTGCCATAATCCTTTTTTCATTTCTGCTACCATTTTGCTACATCTCTCGTCAAAAATGGCCCTCTAAAGCCTGCAAGCCGCTTCCTGATTGCTGGGTTTCATGAGCTAATCGCAAACGTTTCAAGTCACGGTTGGGTTTAAATGTCCTCATTGAGTCTGAATGTATTTTATGTTCTCTACCTGCTCAATAACAAGGCTTGCGTATGTGTGCCTAAGGTCACGAAATCGGATCCTCGAAAGGTCTGCCGCCATCAAAGCAGGTAGAAAATAGCGCCTTGCCCTGAACCCTGATCCAGTTTTTTTTAGATAGCTTCTAGTCTCCACTTCCTGAGTTCTGTCATTACCTTTGGGCCAAGGCAACTGGCTTTCCTTTTGCGCCCATGCAAGCCAAAAGCTATGGGACGACGGTGAATGATGTCATAAGATCATTTGTGAATCCGAAGTTTCTTCATCCTTGAATCAAAAGTTGATCTGTTTAACCCTGCATCATTGGCAGCGCGCGTCACATTCCACTTGTTCTTTTCCAGAAGATAGGTAACATAATTTTTTTCAAGTTCTCTCCAAGAATAGCCGGCGAATGGAGAGTCAGATCTTCCTGAAAAATGATCTCCGTCAGATAAGACTCTTTCCTCCTGAGCAGGAGATGAGCGCACAGGTCCTCTCCCGCGCACATTTTGTCGCCTGCAATGGTCTGGTATGTCGTTTACGCCAACGATATCAGCATCAACCGTACTGAGAACATACTTGACGAAATTTTCAAGCTCTCGAATATTACCTTGCCAAGAGTAGCTCTCCAGATACCCCAATGCTTCTGTTGAAATTCTTTTCTGAGGAATTCCCATTCTGAGCGATTCCCTCTTGAGAAAATAATTCAGCAAGAGTTGTATATCTTGCTTGCGGGCACGCAATGGTGGAAGATGGAGGGGAAGAACACTGATGCGATAATATAAATCCTCTCTGAACGCCTTTTTAGTCATTGCCTCCGTTAAGTTTTTGTTAGTAGCAGAGATGACCCTTACGCTGATCTTATCAGTCTTCGTCTCACCAAGGGGCTTGATTTGATTGTTTTGGATCACTCTCAATATGCGCGCCTGGAGGTGCAAAGACATATCTCCAATTTCATCCAAGAAAATTGTTCCACCATCGGCAGCCTTAAAAAGACCGATCTTGTCCTCTGTTGCGCCTGTGAAGGCTCCTCTCTTATATCCGAACAGTTCGCTTTCCAGCAGCGTGTCTGGGATGGCACTGCAATTCTGGACAACAAACGGCTTGTCCTTCCTGGAACTCAGGCAGTGCAATGCCGTTGCAATAAGGTCTTTGCCCGTCCCGCTTTCGCCAGTGATTAACACGGGAAAATCCGTCCGCGCGTATTCTCTTACCCTCTTCATAACATCGAGAAATGGAGGGCTTTGACCAATAATTTCAACGTCATCGCGAATTCTCTCCAGGATCCGCTCAAGTTCACGATTCCTTTGGACTTGCCTAGTGAATTTGAGGGAGTTACTCAGCGCAATGGAACCCATATCCACAATACTCTTGAGGAGTTTTAAAAATCTCTCGTCAAGATGCATGCGCTTACCACCCGGGCTTGTGTCAATGACTTGGACGGCTCCGTATACTTCCCCGTCTTCCAGAATGAGCGGAAAGCACAAAATGCGGGTGCTTTTGAGCTTCATGCCCCCTTCGAACTCCCTAAAGTGACGAGGATCCTTGCCTGGCTCTGCGACTGTCATCTGAGCGTTTTCCATAACCCAACCAACGATGCTTGGCTGGTCTGCCCTAATGCTAGCTCCTTTAATGATATCCGTATCGAACTCACTGCCTAACGACTCGATACACACATATTTTTTGTTTTGCTTGACCCAAATAGATCCACGCTCAACATCCTGGATTGTCAACAGCAGTTTGAGAAATCGCTTCTTTAGCTTATCCGGATCTAAGTCTTCGAAAAGCACTCTGTAAAAATTCAAGTCAACCTCACGCATAGAGCACCCCCATTCTATCCTCACCTAACTGTAATCGGGCTCCCCTGTTCTGCCTGAGCCCCTTCACCACCCTCGGTGAACGCATAAAGTCTCTCATGATCATCTCAGTTGTTTCATGGCATAGAATCATTTTTTTTAAATATCGCAGCCAATGTCCAAATGCAAGAAAAACGTTCATTCTTGGCATTTCTGGTAACATACTGTCATGTTTGTCTTTGTTGTAGATCAGACTTTAGACGCCCCGGGGTGCATATATAGTGATATTTACCAGAAATAGTTAAATATCATCATTATGCTTAGATGTGAAAAGCTCAGAATAAATCTAAGGCATGTGCCGAAAACGACCACTTAGTTATTTTTATTGAAATGTCAATTAGTTAATATGGCGGGTCATATTTTTCAATGTATTGGCACAATCTGTGCTTAATAGAAAAAACAAAGACAAACGCTTACACTAGAACAAGGAGAAAGCTCATGCAACACTGGAAAGCAGGGAAAGAAAAAGTGAGAGATTTGATTGTCATACTATCCGCGGCTGTGGCGATGACCAGTATTATTGTGGGCACATTTTTTCTCGCATGCTCAATAGCTCAACCCTAAGGGAAGATAGAAGGTCACAACTTAAATAAAATAAATGACGTGAGGACATTGACTGCGGAGAATGATTGGATAGGAAATATTGAGGTGTTACATGCCTGACCGAGATAAGAGATACAGAAAAAGATATGCGATGGAAATTCCCGTTTCTGTCAGGTGGAGAGATAGGTCCGGACACGCTAGGGATGCAACCGGTAAGACCAAGAATATGAGCCCTTTCGGCGCATTTCTAGTTTGCGACAGCCGGATTGAAAAAGGCTGCGCCATTGATGTTCATTTTAATGCCCCGATTGCCCTGGGAGGTTGCATACCAAGTCGCATCTTCGCCTCTGGAACGGTTGTACGGGGTGTGGCAGAGGAGGAGCATGCTGCGAGTCATGGGCACGGAGTCATGTTTGATCATTTTAGCTTTGCGAGGCTTTGAGAATCGCAGCATGACTATGGCATACCATCATACGTGCCATTACAGTAGCAAAACAAATAGGGATTTTCGGAAGCTTTAGATCAAAGCTACTCAAGATCGATTAGCAGTTCACAAGAAAGGAGGTGTCGACACGACCAACGACGTGGAAGAAGTAATAACAGCAGAAGCTCTGCCCGAGGGAGCTATCTCTTGATCTCGGTGCACACAAACAATACCAAAGGGGGGCACAGATGAAAGAATATCATATGGACAACATCTTGGATGGAGTAAAACTACTCATAGAATGTAAACGCTACGAACCGGGCGTCGGGTTTAACTGCAAAGCAAAAGATGTTGGGCTCGACTCATTCGCCGAGTGTCTGGAGAAGGATTCATGCAGATGCCCGTTCTCTGTGTCTTATGCTCACACCCATTACTGCATGTCTAGCGCTCGTGTATATATCGCGAAGGGAAATGAATTACCTCTGGAGCAATCTGGGGGGTATGAGTTCTGCTTCGCTGTGTAAAGCAGATATCGAGGCAGAGATCTTGCCAATGTTTCTATTGACGCATTTTCTACAACCCATTGCCGTCACTGACCCCATCAGGTTGCTGGCAGGTCTCTCTCGTGTGAAATTACTGACTACTAATCCGTTTTTTTGCTGTAGACTGTAAATAACAAATGTTCTTCGAGACTGAGCATTTCTCTTAGGTCAAAATAGGTATTTCGGCCAATTTTACTTGCACCCCGCTGTGATATAAATAATCCGTGGTTATGCAAAAAATGAGTGCCTGGACATCACACTTGTCATCGAATAGGAGATCTTTGACAACGTGACAATGGCTTGGACTGCGGGAGCCAAACGCCATATGTCGTGACAAATTTTATTTTTTATTAATCCGCCTTGCTTCATCCAAGAGTGCGGATTTTTTATGCGCATTTAACTAGTGTATTGTCCGTTTTAGTCGCTGAATTATCCGTATATTGTCAGTAAAAAAACAAAGATATTTGTTGACATCTGGGTTTGCAACTTGATAAACACCAACCTTCATCAAACAATATAGTTGTAATGCACACCCCTCCCTGGATGATCGGAAGCTATGGGAGAACCGAAGATAAAGGAAGGAACTTCCAGATTCCGGTAATATTTTTCCCAATTTAAGATAACAGTTTCGGCTGTTTGTAATAGGTTTTGGGGATATAATCCATTGCATTACCGCGCTGGTGATTCAACTTGCCAGCCAAAGCTAGAGCTATTGCTTTTTGTCTCTAGCTCAGCATACTGCTATAAGGGGAGGGGGATATGAAGCTCAAATTCCTTATTGCCAAATCTGGCAGAGAACTTACTATCCGAGTCAAGGCGTCGTTCGCCGATTGATCTGAAGCTCATCTACTGACGTCCCCGAAGAAGCTGTTACTGCTGTTCATTTCTGTCATCTCGCCTCTTATTTCGCCTGGATGATTCTGTCTCTCTGAAAGAAATCATGAGTGCACTCTGCCATGTTCCTTGGCTATGGAAGTTTTCAACCAAAGAACCAATACCCTAACGCACCTGTTGATCAGTCAGTTTTCACTCAAACGAGATAGGAGGATGGCAACGTTAACACGTCGTGGTTAGGGACAACAGGGAATTACTGAAACCAATTAACCCTTTCCACGGATTCTTTTCAAGATCAGATTGATTCAGGGCTAATTCTTCTCGGACCTTGCTTTCTGTCGAAAAGTAAAGGAGTCCCGGAAGGCCTCTGCATACAAGGTGGCAAACCCTGAGTATTGACCAACTTTCGAGGTAATTAGCACGGGCTGTCAATGTCTCGCTTTTCTAAAGCATTAATTGTGGGTCTATTAGTGGGGATACTTGGGGTCGCGTTGAGCCTCTCCTCTGCAGGCTTTTTTCTGGAGGAAATGATTGGATTGCACTTACTCTTCAAGCTGCGGGGAACACGAAGAGCACCTCCTGATGTCGTTGTTGTGTCAATGGACAAAATATCCGCTGACCAGCTTCAAGTTGCAGCAGAACCTGAGAAATGGCCCCGGTCTCTCCATGCTCAACTTACAGAAATTTTGGCTCGAGAAGGTGCGGCAGTAATCGCCTTTGACGTATTTTTTGAAGAATCTCACTCGGCGGAGTATGACCATGGATTGGCCAAAGTATTCAGAAATGCGGGAAATGTTGTCCTTTGCAGCTACCTCAGAAAAGAAACATTATCGCTAAATGGCGAAAGGAGAGCGGCGGGAGATATCAGTGTTGAGCAGATTGTACCGCCGATCACTCCCCTTGCAGAATCTGCCGTCGGCCTGGCAGTGCTTGCCTTGCCCAGGGTTCCCATCAGATTAAGCCAGTATTGGACTTTTAAGACAAGTGCGGGTAATACCCCAACTCTGCCGATTGTGGCATTTCATGTGTTCGCCATGTCTGTGCACGATGACTTCGTCAAATTGCTGGCGAGGTTCAGCCCCGTCGATGCAGACAAACTCGCCAATGAGAAATTCGCAATACGTAAGAAAGAAAGCGTTGAAAGACTGGTGCGGGCTTACAGGGAGGTCTTTGATAGTCAGCCTTCACTTGGCAATAAAATGTTACGGGCATTAGACAGTCTATCTCTCCATGCCAATGAGAAGCAGATACTCAGATCACTCATAAGAATGTACCAAAGTCCCAATAGCTTGTATTTGAATTTCTATGGTCCGCCTACCACCATTACGACTATTCCCTACTACGAAGTATTGGAGCAAGGGAGATCGTCCAACGATCAGAAAGAGATTGACCTTAAGAACAAAGCTGTTTTTGTGGGCTTTTTAGAAAGTCTTCAGACTGAAAAGAAAGACGGCTTCTACACCGTTTTCTCTCAACCGACTGGCGTTGATATCAGCGGGGTCGAAATCGCTGCCACCGCTTTCGCAAACTTGTTGGAAGACATGCCAATCCAGCCAGTCTATATGCCCATCCAAGCAGTAGCCCTTTTTCTCTGGGGTTTGCTCCTGGCAGCCATTTGTCGTTTTTTCTCGCCTTTATTGGCTGCAATAAGCCTGGTCGGCATCTGTTTGTTCCATCTGTTTGCGGCGAATTATGAGTTCGCGCATACGGGTATTTGGTATCCCCTAGTTATACCTTTGATGCTTCAGGCGCCACTTGCATTCTTTGGCACGTTTTTGTGGAGGTACTTTGACACTAGTAAGGAGCGTCAAAGCATCAGAAAGGCCTTCGGGTATTACTTGCCCGATGAGGTAGTAGATCAAGTGGCAAAAAATATTGGAAATATCGGGGCGGAAGGCCAGGTGATCTATGGCACCTGCATGTATACAGATGCAGAAAAATACACAACATTGTCAGAGAGAATGGATTCCAAAGAGCTCAGAAGATTCTTAAATGAGTATTATGAAGTGCTATTCGAGCCCGTAAGAAGACACAGCGGTATTGTGTCGGACGTCATAGGAGACTCAATGATGGCATTATGGACTACAAAGGTTTCTGATGCTTCCATCAGGGATCGAGCTTGTAGGGCCGCGCTGGATATCTTCAATACGATCAACCAGTCATCACAGGCTTTATATCTTCCGACGCGCATTGGCGTTCATGCCGGGCACATGTGTGTCGGCGATGTTGGTGCAATTGATCATTACGAATATCGAGCTGTTGGAGATATTGTCAATACGGTGTCGAGGATAGAGAGCCTAAATAAGCGTTTGGGGACATATATATTGGTATCAGCAGAGGTCCTTTACCAGCTTGATGCCTTTTTGACGAGGGAGCTTGGGGAGTTCCTTTTGAAAGGGAAGGCCAAGCCGGTTTTGTTACATGAATTAATATGTCTTCGTGAAGAATCTAGTGAAAAACAGCACAGGAGGAATGCAGCTTTTTCAGAAGCCCTCAGTGCTTTTAAGAGGAAATCCTGGGAAACGGCGAGAACGAAATTCGATAAGTGCCTGGAATTACATCCCCAAGACGGGCCCTCGCTGTTCTATGTGGAGTTGTGTGAGAAGTTCTATAAGAGCCCACCTGGAGAACAATGGGAAGGATTGGTTTGCCTTGACTAACTATTACAAGAAACTGTGTCTGAAAGCTTTTTGACTAGAAGCCATTTCAAAACCTTATTGATAGCCCATTGTTGGCCATTTTGCTAACAAGTTCTTTGCAGAACGAAGCGTGAAAATCGTAACTGTTTGAGGGCGTTAGCCCGAGTTTAGCGCACAACTTCACTTCGTGCCCGATTTTAGTGGAGTGAGCTTAGAATTTGTCAAAATGGCCAAACCGGCGAGAAAACAGATTTTGAAATCACTTCTAGTGGTTTTGAAAGGGGGTCCGTCATGGTCGTGAAGTCTGAGGTAGGAGCTAAAGTTCTGAAGCTTCTCAACGCAGTTCTATTGCTTTCTATCGCATGCGCGACATTACTTGTGGGATGGCTTTCTCCTTCCGTCATGTCTGCAGAAACGTGTGAGGAGTGGGTAGGCGAAATCGTGTCCGCACAGGGAAGTGTTGAAATTCGGAGAGCTGGTGAAGTCAGGTGGGTATCTGTTGCATTGAATGACAGGATTGAACGAGGAGACATGCTCCGCATTCAACAACGGAGTCGTGCAGCCATTCTCCTGTGTAATGGTGCCGTCCTCCGTCTTGATCATGAAACCACGATTACGCTGACGGGGTTGGATGAAGAACAAACCTTCACGATAAAGCTCCTCAAGGGCGCTGCCCATTTCTTCAGCCGAATTCGTCGGGGTCTTAAGGTAGCCACGCCTTTTGTCAACGGCAGCGTGGAGGGTACCGAGTTCTATGTGAGAGTTGGGGCCGAGGAGACGTTTTTGTCGATATTTGAAGGACGAGTATTGGCAGCGAATGATGCAGGTACCCTCATCTTGGAAAGCGGACAATCGGCAGTTGCCCAGAAGGGACAGGCACCGATTCTGCGTATCGTGGTACGCCCAAGAGACGCCGTGCAATGGGCACTGCACTACCCGGCGGTTTCAGATTATTGCCCCGAGGACTTTGCCGGTGATGACGCTCCGGACTGGCAGAAAAAAGTCAAAAGCTCCATGCAGTTCTACCGGGAAGGGAATCTTGTCAAGTCGTTCAAGAGCTTGGAGGGTATACCCGAGAGTATTCGGGATCCACGGTTTTTCACTTATCGGGGTGGTCTTCTGCTTGTGGTGGGACGCGTCGATCAAGCAAGCAGCGATATCGAGAGAGCGCTCGATCTTGATCCGGATAACGGTGATGCTTTAGCCCTTCAGTCGGTTGTTTTCATAGTGCAAAACCAAAAAGATAAGGCTCTAAATCTGGCACAAAAAGCTGTGGAGACAGAACCCCAATCTTCAGCTGCTAGGATTGCGCTCTCCTACGCTAAGCAGGCCCATTTTGACCTCAAAGGAGCATTGGAAAGTGTTCAGGAGGCGCTCAAAGGGCGTCCAGAAAATCCTCTTCTTTGGGCTAGGCTTGCCGAGCTATGGCTATCACTCGGCTATCTCGACAGGGCCGAGAACGCGGCGCAGAAAGCAGTGGCCTTAAATCCGAATCTCGCACTCACTCAAACGGTATTGGGATTTGCTTACCTAACTAGCATTAAGACTCGGGATTCGAGAACCGCTTTTGAAAGGGCGATCGAGCTGGACCAGGCAGCTCCCCTGCCGCGGCTGGGCCTGGGTCTGGCCAAGATCCGCGAGGGCGAGCTGAAAGCTGGCCGGGGTGAGATTGAGATTGCAGTCAGTTTAGACCCCAACAATTCACTCATTCGCAGCTATATGGGAAAAGCCTACTTCGACGAAAAAAGAGACGAGCCTGCAAAAGACGAGTTTGCCACTGCCAAGGAGCTTGATCCAAAGAACCCCACACCCTGGTACTATGATGCAATTCTAAAACAAACTTTGAATCGTCCTGTGGAGGCTCTAAACGACCTTCAAAAATCCATCGAACTCAATGACAACCGGGCTGTTTACCGGTCGCGGTTGCTGCTCGATGAGGACCTGGCCGCACGTAGTGCCAGTATTGGAAGAATTTATCATGATCTCGGATTCCAGCAGATGGCTCTCGTTGAGGGATGGAAATCTGTCAACACTGATCCTGTTAACTACTCTGCTCACAGGTTCTTGGCTGACACATATAACGAATTGCCTCGTCACGAAATCGCCAAGGCAAGCGAGTTGGTCCAGTCTCAATTGTTGCAGCCCATTAACATCAATCCAATCCAGCCCCAACTTGCCGAGAGCAATCTTTCAATTTTAGAGGGAGCTGGTCCCGCGGACCCGTCGTTCAATGAGTTCAATTCTCTTTTTCTGAGGAACCGGTTTGCGTTGCAGGCCAGCGGTGTTGCCGGCGAAAACGAATCCTGGGGGGATGAACTCGTCCAATCCGCTGTGTGGGGCCGTTTCTCTTATAGCCTTGGTCAGTTCCACTATGAGACGGACGGTTTCCGCGAGAATAACGACCAGGATCAGGACATTTACGACGTGTTTGCCCAGATGATGCTTTCACCCGCAACAAGCATTCAAGCAGAATTGCGGCACAAGGATATTGACAAAGGTGATCTGTTACTGCGTTTTGATCCGAATGACTTCTTAAACACTCTCAGGCAGGAAGAGGAGTTCCGAACAGCTCGCATAGGGATTCATCATGCTTTTACGCCTCGTTCCCATGTTATCGGCTCCATCATTTATCAGGAAGCGGACTTTGATACCAGATTATCTGACCCGATAGACCTTCGCATCAAAACAGAGGACGACGGCTACTTGGCTGAGGGGCAGTATTTGTTTCGGTCAGAGCGATTCGATCTCATAAGCGGTGTTGGCCATTTTGATGCAGACCGAGATGAAGTCACTGCCATGACCATTGTCATCCCAGCTTTTCCCCCATTTATCCCGGAACCAATAGAAGAGATCTCGGAATCAGAAGAGGATAGTGACATCCGCCACACCAACTATTATGTTTATTCATTACTCAAATATCCCGATAATTTTATCTGGACCGTCGGAGGGAGTGCTGACTTCTTTGATGGTGGCATCAAGGATCGTGATCAGTTTAATCCAAAAATAGGCCTACTGTGGAATCCATTCCCGGATACCACAATACGAGCTGCGGCTTTTCGGACCTTGACGAGATCACTGATATCAAGCCAGACCATCGAACCTACCCAAGTGGCCGGCTTCAACCAGTTCTTTGACGATACAGAGGCCACAAAGGCATGGCGCTATGGCGTCGGCATCGATCAAAGATTCTCCCATCCCTGGTATGTAGGGGCTGAGTTTTCTAAAAGAGATTTAGATGTGCCTCTTATAGATCTAACCACTATGAGTGTGCGGGAAACGGATAGGGACGAATATTTCGGTCGTGCTTATCTATTTTGGACGCCATTCAAATGCCTCGCCCTGAGCGGGGAATATCAGTTTGAGAAATTTGAAAGGGCTCCCGACGCCCCGGGAGAAGAAGCCATTGTCGAACTTAAAACACACAGGTTTCCTTTAGGTGTGCGCTTCTTTCACCCTGATGGGTTCTTTGCGAAATGGAAGGCTACCTATGTCAATCAGGATGGAGATTTCGGCAATTCTCTGGTTGGCGTTGCATCGGATGACGATCAGTTTTGGGTATTTGATGCCTCGATCGGGTACCGTTTACCTAAAAGGTTTGGCCTCATCGAACTTGAGTTAAGAAACATGTTTGATGAAGACTTCAAGTTTCAAGACACAGACCCCAAGAACCCAAGAATACTTCCGGATAGCATGTTCGTGGGCAGAATTACTCTGTCATTTTAGATTAACCATGCTCCCCGAGGATTGGGGTAAGGAGGTGATTAGATCGCTGGGGATTAGTCAAACGGACTGCTTCACAAAAAGAAAAGAGAAATGGAAAGGAGGAACACAATGAGCACTGGAAAAGTAGCGGTGAT
>JBFEUB010000078.1:0-14218 GCA_041547605.1 Desulfobacteria bacterium | reverse complement strand
CACCCACAAGTGAGCCAAATAGTATTTTCAATTGTCATCTATTCTTATCGGAACGTTATTCTGACAACCGCTATAACAGTATCAATCAAAGAACCTGAATCTTATAATGTGAAAGAGCGCTGCCACACCGTCTGCCCAACTGATTTTTTTCCCCTCTTCGTAAGTCCTGCCACTGTACGATATGGGAACCTCGTATATGCGACATTTTAGCTTAGCAAATTTTGCGGTGACCTCGGGCTCAAAACCGAAGCGGTTTGACTTGATGGTTATTTTTTTTAGCAGGTCGGCCCGGAAAACCTTGTAACAGGTCTCCATGTCAGAGAGATTCAGGTTTGTGAGCATGTTGGACAAAAGTGTCAAGACCTTATTCCCAACGTAATGCCAAAAAAAAAGGACACGCTGCGGTCCACCTGTGAACCTGGAGCCGTACACTACATCTGCCCGCCCGTCAAGAATGGGTTCTATAAGGCGACCGTAATCTCCCGGATCATATTCCAGATCGGCATCCTGGATAATGACAATATCCCCGGTCACCTCCTCAAAACCGGTTTTCAGGGCCCTACCCTTGCCTTTGTTCTTTTCATGAAAAAGAATTTTGACATCATCCCCTTCCCTCTCCTTTAGCCACTCCGTCGTTCCATCTGTAGAGGCATCGTCAACCACAATGATCTCTTTGTCCTGAGGCACATATCCGATTCGCTTCAAGATTTCCCCGACGGTTCCTATTTCGTTGTAAACGGGAACGACAATCGAAAGCTTCATGGTTGTTGGTCCTTCGCTGGTTAGCGGATCTTGTGTCTTACGGGTTCAAGACCCGCCTTATCTCCCTGAGACTATGTTCCAAGTGACTTCCCCGCCAGTAAATCCTTCTACAGGACTTACATTGGGAAAATCTATCGTGGCCAGTCCATATATGGTCAGGTACTTTTCCGATCACAGATAGGGGAGTAACAGCATCAATAAGCCCATTGCAGACAATGCAACGACTAAAGAATTTATCTTGATCGGGTTTCAGACAAAGCCGGCGTATCAGATCTTGGAGTTGCATCTTGGGATCATTTCCCTCTACAAAAATTAACCTGTCTGAAGACAGCTTGTTCAAAATTCGCGTGTTGCGAGATAAAAGCACCCGGTCTTCATTTACCAGTTCAAAAAATTTGTCGTCAGACAGTGTGCGGCAATAAAGCGTGTCATAACCAAGGATGCGTAGCCATTTGGCCAGCTTTCCAAGCGTTCGGTCAGCAGCGAACTTCATGGTATCTCATGGCACGTCATTAAGTGGTCGCGTCATTTTACCGCCAAGGAATCGACTATTTCCCCGCACTCCCTTCACCAAAACTCCTCAAGAATCGGGATCTGTCTCCCGTGCACCGGAAACCTCTATGGTGTAGGCTCTGTCTGGGATCGAAACATTCGTCCAAAACTGTTCCAGCATGAGCGAACAAACCAAACTCTCAGGATCAGAGATCGCAATGCTGTGTGGAAGCAAAAAGGATTCCATCTGGTGAAAATCACTGAATGCAACCCTGTAACGTAGATTGCCCCACTTGTCGAACACCTCAACTTTTTCGACTGCAGTTGCAGCGTCATCCAGCCAAACTCTTTCAACCAGGCGACCCCACTTTTCATAAAGGTCCAAAATCCATTTCCCATCCGCGGATGCCGCGCGAATTTTCCCGTAGTGAAACGGGAAGATCGGGGGTTGACCTGACAAAAGTTTAAATAGCTCCTCGCCCTTCAAAGGTATGGAGGCAAAACGTGAAAGATTACTTACCGTGGCATCTCCTTTGAAATAATGGTTATCTCGACGTGAATAGAGGAAGAAATTCGACCCATTAAGGACAAACGTCATGGTGGGCTGGCCCCATGGCCCTAATGTCTCCACCCGCAGGTTGTGTGGCTTAGACCCGATCCACACCACACGAAAAACCCTCACAGCGGTCCCGCGAATGGTCTTAAACCTGCCCACTCCCCTGAAGGTCTTGAGGTCAGCTTCGCGTTGCTGCAAGGCCGCCAAAAGCCGGTCTACCTCAACTCCGGTTTGCGTCAAAATGCCTTTGGGTCTCGGGGCACATCCATACACGTATAATGGAAAAAAGAGGGCGAGAACAACAGCCAACGTCTGACTACGCATCCCCGTCCAGCAGTTTTTCAACCGATTGTATCTTCTGTTCAAGCGCTTTTGTATCTTCTTCTTTCTTTTCTATGGCCATTTTGTAGTATTCCAAACTTTTCCATAGATCTTCTACTTTCATATAGGCATCGCCCAGATGTTCTAGGATGGTAGGATCTTCGGGAACCAACGCACTGGCCTCTTCGAGAAATTGGATAGCCTTTTTGTATTGCCCTTTTTTGTAGTAGACCCACCCCAGGCTATCGATAATGTATCCATCGTCTGGCTCCTGTGCGATGGCCCTCTTTATCAAGGTTTCAGCCTCATCCAGATTTGTACCCAGCTCCGCGTACGTATAGCCTAAATAGTTTAATGCCTGCGCGTGCATGGGATCTGCATGGATAACGACTCTCATTTCTTCAATGCATGCATCCTTATCTCCGGCTTTGTCATAAACTACACCAAGTCGAAAACGAAGACTTACAGAATCAGATTCAAGGGTTAACCCCTTTTTGAGAGAAGCTATAGCGTTGTCATATGATTCCATTTCTTCATACAGGGCACCGAGGAACAAATAAAGCTCGGCCTCATTGGGTTCATTTTCAATCGCTTTATTCATGACCCGGATTGCCTTTTCAGATTCACCTTGTTCGTTATACAGGAACCCGAGATGAATGACAGCACTCCGATGATATGACGATGTCTCCGGCACCCTTTCAAAGGATGCGACCGCATCGTCTATTTTCTCAAGCCCCTCCAATGCCATCCCATGGAAGTAATGAAGCTCAGGGTTATCAGCATCACCCTTCAAAAGTAACCGGAAGGTGTCAGAGGCCTCTTCGTACCTTTTTTCATCCAGGTATATAAGGGCAATCTGTTTGATAACGTGCGGATTAGTTTTGCTTTGACCCTTTAACTCCTCGAACACGCGCTGTGCCTCCTTGGATTGACCCACCTTTAAGTAGGAGCGGCCAAGGCCAACAGCTGCTTTGAGGTTGTCCGGGTTGTCGGCAAGGATGCTGTTGTAGGTTTCGATAACCTTTTCGTGTTTACCGACTGCTTCATAAACACTGATAAGTTCAAAAAGGCTTTGTACATTGCTTGGCTTGAGTTCTATTGCTTTCAGCAAGGCAGCCTCTGCCTTATCGTAATGCTTCAATGTCGCATTAAGGGAGCCCAGGTAAAAATACCCGGCAAATGATGCTGGGTTGACTTGGATGAGGTCCTGATAGAGCTGCATAGCCTTCTCTGGTTGCTTGATTTTGATATACTGTGAACCTAACAGGAAGCGGATATTCTCGGACTTTGGGTCCAGTTCCAAGGCCTTTTTATAAGCTTCTATCGCGTCAGCATGCTGATTCAGGGCGGCGTGAATTCCACCCAGCATCACTAAGGACGGCACATGTTCGGGCTGCTTTCCAATAATATCCTGTGTAACGCTCAAGGCTGCATTATAGTCATTTTGATGGAGATAAAGTCGCACCAATTCATTTTTTAGAAATAATGAATCCTCATCTCTGACAATGGCTTCTTTTAGCAGTTCTGTAGCCTCATCGAACTGCCCATGTCTCCGCTTCAGCCAGGATTCAGTGTAGTAATAGTAACCCCCCGCATCTTTCGCCTTGTCCTCCGCTAACCCCGCTCCGTCAGTAGCGGTTTTCTTGGGGAGGGTGCAAGCCGCCAGATGAAGTGTCATGCAGAGAGATATGAATGTTTTAAACAGCATCATAAGCTTTTTGCCCGTTCCTTTGCTCTCAGGGCACTTTGTGTTTTGCACTGCTCCGATTATGTAAAAAACCGTTACATTCCATTCGTACCCAGTTGTCCAATGAATGTATCAAAATCGGGTATTTCACGTTCGAAGTAAGCTTTGATCTTCTTGATCATGGTATTTTCAATCTGCCGCACGCGTTCTCTCGTAATACCGTAACGCTCGCCTATCTCTTGAAGGGTAGTCGGCGTATCTGAAAAAACGCGGTTTTCAAGGATATAGATTTCCCGCTCGCTTAATTCCTTCCTGAATGAATCGAGTTTTTCGTGGATGATCGCCTCCATCTCCTTTTTTGCTACTTGAGTCTCCGCAGATGGAGCCTGCGTGCTGATGAATTCGATCCTTTCGTTATCCGAGCCCTCTTTGATCGGCGCATCCAGTGATACTTCCCATCTATCCAGGCGTTGATCCATGTCGGTGATCTCCTGCTCAGAGACCCCAAGTCTTTCCGAAAGGAGTTTTGGTTTAGGATCAAAGCCCTCAGATGCCAGTCTCTGCTTTTCTTTTTTCAGCCTGAAAAAAAGCTTTCGCTGGGCTTGTGTGGTCCCGATTTTAACCAATCGCCAATTGTCCATAATGAATTTTAGAATATAGGCCTTGATCCAAAAAGAAGCATAATATGAAAACTTAACCCCCCTGTGAGGATCAAACTTCTGCACCGCCTGCATAAGCCCTATATTGCCCTCCTGAATTAAGTCCAGCAAGTTTTGCATCCACAGGCGCTGGAAGTCTATGGCAATCTTTACCACGAGTCTCAAGTTGGAAGTAATAAGCCTATAGGCAGCCTCTCGGTCTCCCTTTTCTCGAACCCGAATAGCGAGTTCCTTCTCTTCTTCCTTCGTAAGCAGTTCGTACTGACTGAGTTCCTGCAGGTATCGCTGGAGAGGGTCAAATCTGACGAGAGCCGAATCTGTCGGAGACCGGCCCACCTTAGACGCACCAACAGACGCGTGGCTCTTTTCTGAAACCTTTTTCTCTGGCGGCAGAGGCTTCTTACTTTTTTTCTTTTTCTTTTTCAAGTGCCTTGCTTGTCAATTGTACTAAGATGACGTTGGTCTTGTAACGAAACAGCCAAGCTTTTTCCTCTTTTGTCCACAAGGATATCAAACACATACCCCTTTATCAAGGTGTAAAGAGCGGCACATGCTCAAATCGGTTTACGTCAACGAGCCCTCTGTCTGTGATCCTAAGTTCCGGAATGACGGGCAGTGCCAAAAACGATAATGCCATAAAGGGCTCCTCAAGCTTGCATCCCAGATCCTTTGCTGCCTGTCTCACTTTTCCCCATCCGCTGGCAACTTCAAAGAGAGGTCTGTCGGACATAAGCCCTCCAATGGGGAGTGGCAGCTGGGCTAATAGCCGGGAGTCTTTTGCTACAGCCAGGCCTCCTTTCATGGTTTCCACAGCATTTACAGCTGTGTGCATGTCATGGTCTGTGCACCCAACACCCAAAATATTGTGAGAGTCGTGAGCCACAGAAGACGCCAAAGCACCTTGTTTGAGCCCGAACCCCTGAACGAATCCAAACCCGATGTTTCCGGTAGCACGGTGGCGCTCCACCACGACCACCTTTATAATGTCACGCTCCACGTCTGATATGACAGCCCCACCTTCAACCGGGGCCTCAGCTCTCACACCGCGGGTAAGAATCTGACCTGGGATGAGGCTTATCACCCTTATATGATTTCCCTGTTGCCGTATGACAAATGCGTCAGGTCCATGTGGCTTAATGTGCAAGGGACCGAGCTGATCCACATCGAGGCCCAGAGGGAATTCATATGTGAGCTGACCATGCTCAAAGACTTTCTTGCCTCTTTTAATGACCATTTCGACTTTTATCGGCCGCAAAGAAGAAAGGACCAGAATATCTGCACAGTACCCGGGCGCAATCGCTCCGAGATCCTTTAAACCAAAATATTGAGCCGTATTAAGGGTGGCCATCAGGATGGCTAAAATAGGATCAAGACCTTGTTCCATGGCCAAGTCGAGAAGATGGTTCATGTGGCCCTTTTGCAAAAGGTCGTGGGGGTGAAGGTCGTCGGTCACTAGCAGACATTGTCGCGCCGTGGCGGGAGAGACGATGGGGAGAAGGCTTTTCAGATTCTTAGCCTGGGTTCCTTCGCGTATCATGATGTGCATTCCCAGCCGCAACTTCTCCCTGGCCTCCTCAAGTCGCGTACATTCGTGATCTGAACGAATTCCCGCTCCAACATAAGCATTGAGGTCTTTGCCTGAAAGCAGAGGGGCATGACCGTCCTGAGTGAGGTCGCTGAAAGCAGCAAGCTTTTCCAATACAGCCCCAACGCCTCTTACCACTGCCGGATAGTTCATCATCTCACCCAACCCGAGGACACGAGCATGGTCTTTGAAGCCAACAAGGTCCTCAGCAGTCAGTGTGGCGCCCGCGGTTTCTAGCTCTGTGGCAGGGACACATGAAGGCACCATGACATAAATGTCTATGGGCAGATCTTCGCTACTCTCAAGGATGTATCGAATCCCTTCTTTTCCCATTACGTTAACTATCTCGTGAGGATCGGTAACAATGGCGGTTGTTCCCATGGGAATCACGGCCTTGGCGAGCTCTGGAGGCCATAGCATGCTGCTCTCAATGTGCATATGTCCGTCAATGAAGCCGGGACACACGAACTGCCCTTTCACGTCGATGCTTCGGGGCCCATCATAATGCCCAAGCCCCACGACAAAACCGTCGTGGATAGCGACATCAGAATCAAGGATTTCACAAGAAAACAGATTAACGACCCGGCCATTCTTTAATACAAGATCGGGGTCAATTTCGCCCTTTGCAGCTTGTATACGTCTTTTCAATCGGGAAACTATAGAACTTGTCTCAACCATATGGAGAAGCTTCTGCGTCTATGCTGTCATGACACCTTAACAATGCATGCGTCTGTCGCTCATCTCGGCAAAGAAGAGGACTTCCAAACCAAACTCGAGCATCTTAACAAAGCCATTGATTTCAGTCAACTGCTTTGATTCGTTAGCTTTTTCTCTGCCTAAGAAGGGCTAAACCACAGACTATTCCATGGTTTCGGGATATGGCCGGCAAAAATGGGCTCAATAGAAAACCCCGCGCTTCCGCACGGGGCATCCAGGGTTGGTTTTTCTTGAACAGTCAGGAGACTGCTTGGTATGGCAAAATCCGATTGGTAGATTGGCAGGACAGTTCACAGAGGCAGACGGTTTGGCTGAGTAATTTTTAACTGCAACAGCGAGGGCATTCCCTGCCCCCACTTGTCTGGACTGGAGGGAATCTTCAAAAGCTTGAAATCAGCAATGACAAAAGCAAGGCAAAGGAGAAAGGGTCGTTATTCTCTTCTCAGGCTTTTTTGTTGTGTGCAGCGGAGAATTTTTTTGCCACCGACCCCAGATATTCCTGCACCTTATCCGCATTTATCGGAAAAACAGGAAAAGTAAACGCAAAATCCCCCTAAAGATTACTCTGCATCTGATAGTCTCTTTCCATGCTCTTTCATAGGGGCTTCGTTTGTGTCCTGCGCAGCCGTTGGTGCAGCGTCATCAGGGACAAGTGAAGCCACTAGAGATGGCATATTTCTGCCAATAGACCGTATTAGATCCTCATACATTGTGTGTACATCACTCATGGGAGCTCCTTCATGCAACTCTTAAACGGATATCTTGGATCTGAGATACCAAACATAGGTGAAAGCTTGCAAAACGCATGCCGACATGTTTACCCATCAGGCCCGAGGGGCAGAGGCGTTTTTTTTCGGGTGCATATTGATAAGCGTAAAGCAGTCTTTATCCGCCCGCGGAACATTTGGAGGTGAAAAGGGAATAACAGGTTGCGGAACAGACCTGAACTCAGAAGATTGGCAGGCTTTAGAAAGCATGGAAATCGGCTTGCAAGGATGCTGGAATTGGTGTAAAATTCTTTGACAAATTGAAACGAATAGCCGTTAAGAATATGGTCCTATCAAGTATGTCGTCGGAAAGGGTTCCACGCACAACCAGCAACAGTTAAGCACTTGACACAGGATATGCGCCTGTAGCTCAGTTGGACAGAGCAACGGACTTCTAATCCGTAGGTCGGGGGTTCGAATCCCTCCAGGCGTGCCAATAAGATTAGTGTCTTAAGTAGAATTTTGGATCGAGTTATAGCGATGTATGTTCATTTTGCAGCAGCCTTGCAGCACTTGAAGATCGGAAAAAGTTTGAGAAGAGCATAACGACTCCAGCCTCCGTAGGATCCCACATCTTTACCGCTATCCCCTACCCCGTATCTTGCACGTGGATTACTATCTGGGCGTGTAAATTCTGTTCATAGTAATGAAGATATCAAAACCATATGATGACTGGTTAAAGGTGGAAGGATATAAAGATAATATGGCATTATCTTGAACCTGACGTGATGCTCAATAGTTAAATCAATATTCCGGTCGCATCTGTGGGACACCTCAAGACTTCTTGGGCTGTTGTAGCTGACTTTCTATTTCCTGCGTGATGTCGATCATCTTAGCTGTTCCACCGGTGGAATAGAGAACCGTCTTAACTTCGGTGATCTCTTGTAAAGAATTGATTACTGCGTCTATCTTTTTTGCCTGATCTTCAATGACCTTCAAGTCTGGCATAATATCGGATGGGCTCTTCTTTTTTTGGCAACGACGGGCTTTGCCTCCGATGACCATATTGGCATTCAGTAGATAGTGAGATAAAGTGATCATTAGTTGGTTTAGCGTTTCGAGGGCAATTTTGCTTTTCTCATGTTCGTGCTGAGCGTGGGTAAGTTTCCGGTGTTTCTCTATAATTAGCCCCACAACAAATCCAAGGGATCCTCCAAAGAGAACAAAGGCAAATGCCATCGGTAACATCTGAGGCTCATACGCAATGAGAGCCCCGACTCCCAAATCATCTAAGCGGATACCCGAACCCTCCTGGGTATGGAACAAGGCGAATATGAGCATGGTGAAGGGGTGAAAAATCAGGTAGCCTAAAACCATGCCAAGAAGTAGACAGAACGTCTTACTGTATGTCAACACCCGCATGATAGGTAGCCCTCATTGCTTATTCCAGAAATGGTAACGCCCTTTGTTTTTGCTTATAATATAAATATTGCCATACAACAGGGTCAATGGTTATGGACATTTTTTTGAATAATTTCTCTCAAAGTTGTCGATTCCTGGATTGAAAGCTTGGGGGCTACCCGAAGATGTTCATTCAACAAAACAAGTTGGGAAGACTATCATGACTGAGCAATATAGAGTGGCTGCCATACTGTCTTATGCCAGCACTGCGTGCGCAGAGAGCACGCGGGTCAGGTGCCGGAGTTTGTTATGAGAGATTCAAAAATACAGTCTTCTGTTATGACGAATACGGTGTTCACCCTATTTACATCTTACCTGAGTTTATGGAAGATCATTCGTTAACGCAGTGAAAAAATACGCCATGTTCACTTGCGTGGAGCTGGCCAGGTCTTTCCTGTCCCGGGAAGAAAGGGGAAATGCAATCATCAACTGGAAAGGAGGCGGATAATGGACATTAGGCAGCTTAAGCAGATCCTGGCAAGCTTTGGTCTCGCCGGCTTGCTGGCCACTGCCGGCCTCACGCTTCCTGGTTGCACCAAGAAGCACCCAGCTGGCCAAACCAGCTGAGGCAGCTGAAACGGCCACACTAGCTGAAGCGGCGAAACTGGTGCAGGTAGCACCGGCGAAGAAAAGCAAGCGCCAGGAACCACCTCCTGAAGCGGTAGTCAGGGTGCAGGTGGCACCGGCAAGAGCAGTTGAAACTAGGGAGCAGTGCAGGTGGCACTGCAAAAGAAAAGAGGATGAAACAGGTGATCACATGGCAAATTTCTGTTTGCCTGTTCAGCTCATGGTTTTTCCAGAGGGAGGACAACCTATGTTGATTCTGCGGGAAAGGCAAGGTGGCATATGACGTGTGTACAAGCCTAGGACGGGGAGAGGAGGTCACGCGTGACTCCTTCCAGCGAGAAAGAACTGGAAAAGATCTACCTCGCACGCCGTTCTATTGTGGATTCTGACACATGGAATGGGATAATTGCGTCGTGTGCTGAGGGCCTCGAGCCGGAAAGATTGCCAGATGTGCTCGCACTCCGTACGGGCGACTTAGGTTTGCTTTGACTTCTTATCCGAGCTCGCCTGTATGAAGTGGGCCGTTTACACGGTACAGAACGGAGACAGTGAGATTCCAAGGGGAGTAGACCGGCTGGACATGAACCCCACGGTTCAATCTCTATAACCTCTTTGAGAAACCTATTCCTATCCCATAATCTGGACTTCCGTCTGAAAGACCTACCAAGAAGAATCCATTGAGACTCAGATCTGCTCCCCACTGATAGTCTCCACTCACTACTCCCTCGAGGGGGTCGTCCAAATCGTCGTCAATCGAGGTGCTGCCCTCAAGAGATAAGGTGAGATAGAACTGGGGATTGATGGGAAAGCTTATGCCACCTTCATACAGGAAGGGATTGTCAAAGTTTATACCTGAAGGTTCGCCAACGACTGTGTATCCTAACCGTCCAAAGTAGTAAACCTGGTTTACAGTGCGGCCTAGCTCTGCTGCCAGCCCCACGTCTGTTTCGCCAGTTCCCAGCCCTTTGGATTCACTAGCCGTGGGAAGTTTGACTGCGCCCTCAAGCAGGAAGTTAAAGCTATCCATGGGCTCTAGGAGAAGAGCATATTCGCCTTGGAGTATAATATCTCCCCATCCGCTTTCTGAATCTCTCGAGCCCTCAACAGTCTGAAAACTATGATGGCCCATCCCACTTGCATCTGAATCTGTTGCGCCTTCAACAGTCTGAAAACTATGACGGCCCATCGCGCCTGCAAAGGTTACTTGCGTTGAACTCTGATAAACCCATGGAACCACCACCGTCCCGCGAACCTTCTGTGAAGGATAAAAACTGAAAATGAAGGGAAGATAAAAGGTATCCACGTCATCATCTGTCCCATAATCCCCTGATATGAATGAGGGGCTGATCTCAAAATCATAAAGATACTCCTCGCTATGACATGCCTGCGGATAGGTTGCTATAGCCCACATCACGAACAACAGGGCTATTAGCTTCAACCAGCCTCGTAGAAGAGACATATTATCCTCCTTACCTCATAACGCCCACCTTGTAGCCAGAAGGCCATTCGTTTGTTGGGAATTGGGGGCGCTCGTGCCACATGATAGAGAAAATCGTTCTATGGCGTCCTGTGCATGTGTTGCCGACTTTGGCGTTGGGGGTATGTTTGACGGTGCCTTTCCCACCAACCTGATCGTTCCGAATGAGGTAAATGCTCCCATCGCCTCCTGAGCCCCTCCTTTCGTTCTGGCGAGAGATTCTGGAACCAATCTTGGGTACGACGCAGCCTTTCTTGCTCTTCCGCTGGCAGATTACGAAATTGTTCATATTTCATCCGGATGCGTTGATGCTGCTCTGGGGTCATTTTTTTCCATACTTCAAACCGATCTCTAATGTACTGACGTTCTTCCCGCGTCATGCGCGCCCAACGTCTCGCACCCTTTCGTAGATTTATTTGCTGTTGAGGTGAAAGTTGCTTCCAGCGATCAGCATACGAATGTAACACCTTCTTTTCATTATTGCTAAGCTGTTCCCAAGGCGCTCCTTCGTCTTGGGCTGGGCTAGCATGTGACATGACCAGCAAAAAAAGCAGGGCAACCGATATCAACAAGCAACTACCGGTTTTTCTGTTCATCTGTCTCCCCTCCTTGAGGTGGCATTGTCATCCGATCCAGTTCAGTAGGATCGATCCAATTCCCGTTCTCTGTTTCCCAGCGGCCCAGAAATTCCAGAAGATCCATGGAGGGCTCGGGCTGTGACTCTGTCCCCACGGAGATATTCGTAGATTTACGCGGATCACTGTCGTCTGCATGGAGAGTGAATGAAACCAAGCTCAACAAGAATGCCATCCCGACCAAAATATGCTTACCTGACATTTTGTTCTTCCTTAGCCAGCCAGGCGTAAAAATCCAGGTTCGCATAAAACTCCAAACTGTCACCTGACGCAAGCATCTCAACGTCTTCAACGTAATCGATTTGCTGTAGGCGGGACGGGCCATCGAAATAGAGAATTGAAGCCAAAAGTGCTACCAAGACAGCGGCAACACCTGTTACAGGCACAAGAAACCTTTGCCGAAAGCGACTCTTTTTGTGTTTCTCATTCCAAAGCACCTCTTTACGTATGCGGCCCAACCGCAACTGAATGCCCGTGTCAATATTGTCAACACTGGTATCCAGTGTCCTCCTGACCTTTTCAAGAAAGGCTTCATCACGATTCTGTGCAGTCATTACCCCCAATCCTCCAACATACCGCGCAAAGTATGAATCGCGCGTGAATATTGAGTCTTAACGGTTCCTTCTGAACACCCCATCGCACCAGCTGTCTCCTTTACACTCATTCCTTGCCAGGCCCGCAGTAGGAAAGTTTGTTGCTGACGTCGTGGCAGCTTGTGAAGAGCTAATTCCAGCGCAGCTACACTATCTTTGACAATTAGCTGGTCCGCCGGGCTCCGGCTTGCAGGATCTGCAAGAGTTGTCATCGGGTCGTCCGCGTCTTCTTCCTCGCTTTTACCCCTTCTGCGTAACCAATGATGCCGCCACTTGCGAATTGCATCCCGGCGATACCAGTCCTTGATTCGATTCTGTAGTATCCTGAAAAATAGAGGCTTCCATTCCACTTCTGGTTTTTTGCCATAACGCCGGACCAATCCAAGCATAGCATCCTGTACGATATCTAGAGCATCTTCAGTGTTTCCCGTAGCAATCTGGGCCATGCGAAATGCACGTTGTTCAACAGATGCGAGGAATTGTTCCATTGCGTGGCTGTTATTCCGCATGTGCCCCTTTCGTGATACAGCCCCTGTTGTTTTTCGTGGGAATTACAAGGGGAACCTCGCATCTCTACATCTTAGCGTACCCTGGGAGAAGCACGACCAGACCTGTTATGTGCACGCTCACTCCAACGCATCCTGTGTCGTTCAATACGACCGCCCCTTTCATTCTGTCGGCCTTCAATTCTGTTGGTTTTTCGGTCTAAATGTGCGTCAATGCGGTTTCCATTTTGATCCAACCGCGCCTTGATGTTCTCGCCCTTTCGGTCAAGTTTTGCGTTGATCCTATCACCAGTACGATCAAGGCGATCTACCTGCTCATCATGGCCGTTTTCCCGCAGCTGCGTCGCTTTTTGATTGAATCGTGCATTTATCTGGTCACCTTTCCGGTCCAGATGTCCATCAATCCCGTCACCCTTGTTGTCCAGCTGTTGGTTTATATGGTCTCCAACGACGCCCAGGTGATCCGCAACTTCCTGGGCGGAGCTGCTTTCTTCACCAAAAGCCGAGTAAACAGTCAATGCCAAAACTAATACGCATGTAACAATTGACAGGTTTTTCATCTTATTTTCCTCCTTGTCCTGTGGAATTTAATGAATCAATGCGTGTCTATATTCTTAAACGCATATTCACAAAATTCGTTGACAAGGATTGGCGTTTTTTTAGCACCTCAAAAACGGCGTGTGACTGACATGAGACTGCTTAACTCTATAATTGGCAATGGTGTGTGGGGACAATGGGGTAAAGACAGTATTTATCGACGAAAGGAACAGTATTTTTCAGACGAGACTATGAGTCAAACCATGCCCATCTATGTGATCATGAGAAACGGGTGACGGTGGATAGAAGCCCCGTAAAGGCACAGCGGGGACGTTTGGACGGGTCCCAGATATCGGTTGTTATCAGTGTGCCGGTATTAGCGATATCTTGATAACCTTGAATATTTGAAGCCGACGCTTTTTCGACAACGCTTTCCATGCTCATGAAGCCGCGGAATCTCACGGTATCGAACACATATCAAAACCGGATTGGGAAAGAAAAACGGGTTTTTCAGGGTGTGTCTCGACTCAAGAAATCTTTACATTATCTCGAATATTGGAAGGAGGAGATTTCTAGAAGGTACTTCCCATTATTGATGCCCACATACGGGGCGGAGCTATCAAAGGTTTCTAACGCATATGATAAGTTTCGTCAAATGGTGGGGGGAGTTCCTGGAAATGGAAGGCTGTTTGGTCGAAAAATCTGGTTGGAACCAGTGGCCGCAGCCCTTGGTAGATCAGTCATTCTGAGGCCAGACATAGAGATATGAGCTGGATACTGTAAGTTTTTCGGCCTCTAATTTTCAGACCTTATATGGCATTATCTTAAATTTGGCCAAACCTATGGTTTAATAATTTTTGAATCATTTCTTTGCTGCATCGGCTCCGGCTGCTTCCTTCGAATAACCCTTTCAGCCATCTGAGACATAGCCTGATTCTTAGCCTTATTCATCGCTT
>JBFEUB010000077.1:0-14227 GCA_041547605.1 Desulfobacteria bacterium | reverse complement strand
TCCCATGTGTCTTTCGGTTGCCTGAAAGGAAACACCTTGCCCAAAAAAGGCGCACAGACCACCATCCTGACAGCCAGACAGCCCGAGCACTTTATTTCATCGGACTTCCAACAGAACGCCACGGCACCCTGTCAGCAGCCGCCCAAGCACCCTACCCAGTTCAACAGTTCCTTAAAACTGCAACTGACCGGACCTGAAGCAATATCTGATAGATTCTTTACTATCACGCCAGAACGAAGATTCAATTGGCTGATTTCCCAAACTTAATCGTAGAAAACTACCAGGTCTACTTGGGAAAACACCTAATGCGATTTGGAAAAATGCGGAGGAAGAAGCAGTGGCTGTGGGTATAAGGTTGGCCTATAGGCGGCTATGTATCAGGCAAAAGTTTTTCGTTATTGATTCTCAAGCTTAAGGATTGCCGCTCCCTGCAGTCCCGAGACTTCGCGACAGGGAATGTTCTGCCCAAAGACAGTGCTTCGCAGCAACGTAGGAAAGGGTGCCATTTTTAGATTGTTTCCATCCCTCTGCTACATGCTACACAAGGGCCTACAAACTTAAACAATAGTACTTCGTGCTTCTTTGTTGGGCGGCTTTCAGCCTCTCAGCAAAGCCACCTGCTACGCATGTGGCTATTTAGGCGCTTGCTGACCCCGCAGCGACTCGAATGAGCTCGTCGAAGTCAAGCTACAGGGAATGTGTCTTGTATAAAAAAAACCAAGGGGGATTGTCCGACACGAACCCGTCCGTTTAACCCTAATTGATCGTAAACAAAATAGGAAAAATATCTTATGTGTTTAATTTATTATGCATTTTCTGAGTTCGGATGCATTTTCATAACTCTTCTATAAGTGAGATATACATTTTTGACAAAATCCCATTTTGTTTACCCTTCGGGAAAGCCGATGATACCCCATCTCCAGCGTTGTCAAGGGTTCGCAGTAGCTTACTACGGCTTCACCCCCGACGCCTTGGATCTGGGGCATCCTAAACTTTCGCTCAATTAGGGTTTAAGCCGCTTCTGAAATACTGACACTCAGCGTTCCCACCGCAAGTAACACCTCTTGACCAGATTCTTGGACAGATTAAGCGTCCTAGCATTGGCCCTGGTAGACCGAGAAGGCCACGCAAGCGCTTAATCTTAAATAAAGTTCTGTCGGCGGTCCTTTACAAAAAGCCCAAGAAACCAAGAACTCAACTTATCTGCTCACGGCGCAAAATAGAAAAAACCCCAAGACCAAAATGGGAGAAAACCCAGAACATAACGAAAGCGATGGAAGATCGACCGAACCTTACGGTGGACAGGGAACTTCCGAAGACTCGTTGTCCGCAATGACCGTCGCATCAATGTTCTCCGTGCTGTTATGGCAGATATCTGGCCATCTCACTAGGAGAATTCTGAAAAAGGCCATGCAGATTTACCAGGTGAGAAATTCACACATCTGACCGTTGAAAATACACATTTGTGCCGATTGTTTTTTATTAAATCGTGTAGTTAAAAAGACAATAACAAATCATAACAAGGTGTTATGTCAAAACTGACATAGCACGTGGGGAGTTAAGTATACTTAACTACGAGGCGCCTACCGTGCGTATTCTTTACTTGTTTACGCATGGGCCTTTTGCGCGGAGTTCTCCATGATCCTATTAACAAGCAGCTGTGTTGATGTCGCGTATTTGACGTTGCGACCCAAGGGGGGAACAATGCAGTTCAAGTTTCTTGTTTGAGTGCAGGGCCGAGGGCCCTGCACAAGTGTCACTGGTCGAAGCTTGCGTAAGTGAAGTTGCAGGCCCCAAAGACGTGGACTGTGTTTCGCCCAAGCCGCCAGTTGCGTGCCATCTTGCCTTGACACCTCCAACTGTACGACGAGAGCCAACCTGTATCACGCCTTTCTTGAGGTAAGGGGTTGACTTAACCCAGGTCGATTTTGAAACGGACCGCTACGCTAAGAGAAAGTTGGGTAACGACTTTACCAGGGGTCAAGCAGCACTGCAAAGTAAAGTCGCTTTATCAGTACAGCTAATAAAAACTGGACAACATTGCAACGTGCCCCGAGGGTTACGATGAGCCTGTGCAAAGATTGGAAGGGATATTCTAAAGGGATAGTAAACCGTCTTCCCCTTATGGCCCTCTTTCAATTTTCTTTTGGCTCGGGTCTTAGGGGGGCTGGCAGAGCATGTACAGTACTGCAAGAATTGCCTTCGAGTAGAGTACTCTCACTCTCTGTTCCCTCTCCTTCCAATCTTTGGACGGGCACAACAGGCACATTAGATGTTCAGAAACAATCAACTACTAAAATGAAAGGAGGGATGTGATTACACGTTGGGTAATTTTCAGCTCACGGTTGAGCAAAAGTAGTTCAAGTTTTTTATGGAAGGAAAGGAGGAGTAAGTTATGAATGTCAGTAGGCGAGACTTTTTAAAGATTTCCGGCGCTGCCACCGCTGGCCTGATGATGGGCAGTCTTTTCGACCTGGCACCCATCAAGGCGTACGCAGTGAAAAATCCCCCGCAATGGGATCAGGTCACGACCAGCGTCTGCTGCTATTGCGCAGTGGGGTGCGGCCTCCTGGTGGGCAGCAGCAGCACCGACGCCGATGCGGTCTACGTGCAGGGGGACCCTGATCATCCCATCAACCGGGGGTCGCTCTGCAGCAAGGGGCAGGCCATGGGACAGCTCCATACCGTAGACGGGGCGGTCAATCCCAGGCGGTTGCTCACGCCAATGAAGCGGAGCGCGTATGGAACTGCTTGGGTGCCCATTTCTTGGGGTCAGGCTATGACCGAAATTACCTGGCTTATCAAGAACACCAGGGATACGTACACCGTTACGGAAGAGTTGATTGATGGGACCCCGACCCCGGTTAACCGGTGTGAGGCGATTGCCAGTTTCGGTGGCGCTGCCCATGACAACGAAGAATGCTATTTGCTGATTAAGCTGCTGAGGGCTCTGGGGCTCGTTTATATCGAGCATCAGGCCCGTATCTGACACTCCTCGACTGTAGCGGCTCTGGGAGAGACGTACGGACGAGGGGCAATGACGAATCACTGGATCGACATCCAAAACTCGGATGTGATCATGATCATCGGCAGCAACGCGGCCGAAAACCACCCTGTTTCTTTCAAGTGGGTGCAAAAGGCCATAGACAAGGGGGCGAAA
Source organism: Desulfobacteria bacterium (assembly GCA_041547605.1). GTDB lineage: Bacteria > Desulfobacterota > Desulfobacteria > Desulfobacterales. The sequence goes on along the minus strand of JBFEUB010000077.1, from coordinate 11,067 downwards.
CTCATCGTGGTGGATCCCCGTTACACAAGGAGCGCATCCAAGGCATCGGTCGTAGACGGCGTGCAGCTTTACTCTCAGATGCGTTCGGGAACCGACATTGCGTTCATGATGGGCATGATGAAATGGGCAATGGACAACGGAAGAATCAACACGGAATACGTAAAAAGCTGCACCAATGCCAGCTTTCTAATCAACAGCGCTTTCGAGACGTGCCGGGAGACCAGTGTCATTCCTGGTGGCACGGGAACAGGAACGTTCTCAGGCCTGGGGGTGTCGGGCGCTGCGCACAAGCAGTATGCGTATAACACATCAAGCTGGCAATATCAGTTCGTTGTGGCGAACCAGCCCGATGTGGACACCACGCTTGGTAATGTCGATAGCGTGTGGAAGCTGTTGGAGGCACAGCTGAGTGCCTATGACCTGGCTACTGTTTCCAGCATCACAGGCGCAGACCAGACGGTGTTGGAGAAGATCTATGACGTCTATACGTCCACGTACGAAGACCACCTGTCGGCGTGCATCATGTACGCCATGGGGAGCACGCAGCACACATACGGGACTCAGAACGTGAGGACCTATGCCATGATGCAGCTTCTTCTGGGCAATGTGGGTGTGGCCGGCGGCGGCATCAATGCCCTCAGGGGCGAGTCCAACGTGCAGGGCTCAACAGACATGTGCCTGCTGTGGCACATCCTTCCCGGGTATTTGGCCGCAACCACGACCAAAATATCGCACAAGGATCGTGCGGGGTACAAGAACACGTACTCCAGCGGGAAGTCGGCCCAGGATATCACCCCCGGCGGCGGCATCGGTAACCCGATCAGCCTTGCCTGGTGGAGATTTGGGGTCAAGTACATTGACAGCCTGCTTCAGGCCTGGTGGCCGCTGGAGCATACAGGCCATGCGAATCTTGACACCGCCTATGGCTATCTTCCCAAGGCGACCGCGGGCAAAGCTTACAGCCACATCGATATCTTCGAGGCCATGGATGCTGGCGACATCAAGGGACTGATGTGCTGGGGTCAAAATCCCGCGGTAGGCGGACCCAATGTCGGTTTTGAGAGACAGGCCCTTGAAAAGCTTGAGTGGCTGGTCTCCGTTGACTTGTGGGAGACCGAGACCGCGGCCTTCTGGAAGAGACCCGGGGCAACGCCCGGAAGCATCCCTACCGTGGTCTACCAGCTTCCGGCAGCGGCATCGTATGAAAAGGAAGGCTCTGTCACCAACAGTGGCCGATGGAGCCAGTGGCGCTACAATGCGCTCGAAGCTCCAGGTAACGCCATAGATGACTTGAGCATCATCAATGAACTTGGCAAGAGGCTGATTACAGCCTATGCACCAGGGGGGACACTTTTGGATGATCCAGTGGCCAATCTCTGGTGGGGGCCCTATTGTGATCCCTTGGGAGCCGCAGGCGCGGGCAACTGGAACGATGCCCACGGTGCAGATGGAAGGTCGTATGACGATGGATCCACCGTACATCCCAATGATGATGGGGCGGGAATACTGGAAGCTGACCCACACAAGGTATCCTGGGAGATCAACGGGTACTGGTGTCCAACCTGCGGAGACGCAACAAAGATCGGAAAACGCGTAGACGGCTTCTGGGGCACAGCTCCCCTGGCCACGTTGCAAGAAGATGGGAAAACGACTTCGGGCAACTGGCTCTACTGCTCCCATTACGTGAACCCGGGGGATCCCATTAACTGCTTTGATACCAGTGCCACGACCGTCACTGGCAACCGGCAGGAAAACAGAGACCCTAACGAGAAATTCAGGGGAGACGGCAAGTACATCGGGCTTTACAGCAACTGGTCTGTTTGCTGGCCCTTGAACCGGAGGATCATCTATAACGGCGCATCGGTCTACCAGTGCGGCCATGCCAAGGTGGGACAGCCGCTGGCACCAGACAAGTGGGTGCTCGATTTTGGGGTCGGCGGAACCGGTAGTACTGGCCCCAATGTCAATGGCAGTGATGTGTCGGACGGCTTTACCGCCCCGGGCGGCGGGGCTCCCAGGTATCCCTTCATCATGCACAGGGAAGGCCATGCGCATCTGTTCGGTGCAGGCCGGGCGGACGGTCCGTTCCCGGAGCACTATGAGCCCTTTGACACGCCGCTGACCAGTAACCCGCTGGGTACAAACGTACTGACTTCACCGACGCTGCATGCTCATGCGCGGGCCTGGACTAATGAACAAGCTACTCCCGGTAGTGCAGAGTTCCCGATTATTGCTACCACGTACAGGCTGACGGAGCACTGGCAGGCAGGTCAGATGACCAGGAACAACCCCTGGCTGTGCCAACTGATGCCTGAGGGCTTTGTGGAGCTGAGTGAAGAACTCGCCACCATTCTGAACATCCAGAACGGCGACCGGGTGGAAGTCAAGACCAAGCGCACGGAGGTTTATGGCCCGCGCATGACGGCCGTGGCCTGCGTGACCAAGCGGTTCAAGCCGTACAATGTTGACGGTAAGGTGATTCATCACATAGGCACCGTCTGGCACTTCGGCTACACCGGCTGTTGCACGGATGACAGCGGCAATCTGTTGACGCCGCATGTGGGTGACGCCAACACGGGGATCCCGGAATCCAAGGCCTTTACTTGCAACATTAGAAAATATCCTAGTGGGTCGTTTCTATAGAAAGGAGGTGGTTCTAGATGGCAGAGAGAAGAATGTTGATTGATTCGTCAAAGTGTATTGGTTGCAGGGCGTGCCAGATTGCCTGCCAGCAGTGGCACCAGATGCCGGCAGAGGACACCTCCTTTACAGGGAGCTACCAGAATCCTGAGGATCTGTCTGCTGCCAACCTCACGCTCACAAAATTCTATGAGGTGGGTAATAACGGCGATCTGAGGTGGCTGTTCTTCAAGGATCAGTGTAGGCATTGCAAGGATCCGGAGTGCAAGATGGCATGTCCGCTTAGGGCCATTAAGGTGTTTAAGAAAGGACCTGCTGTAGGCTGGGTTGTGATCAAGAGTACGTGTGACCCTGCGGTTTGCAGTCCCAATGCGATAAAACCTTGCCAGGTGGCTTGTCCCTTCAAGACAAAGCTGTATAGCCAGTTGGGCATACCCCGGTATCGAAAAAACGACGGTTCAGTCCTTGTTACCGGGAGTCCTATGGACGGGAAGGCGAACAAATGCGATTTTTGCTATGACAGGTGGCGCAACGCCAACCTGAAAACAGGGCTATACAAAGGTACGTTCGCCAGGTCCAACAGGCCGGCCTGTGAACTTGTGTGTCCCACCGGGGCTATCAAGACGGGGGAATTCGTCAAGATACGTCGTAAGGCAAACAGGCGGGTTCGATACCTGCAGGCAAACGGGTATCCAAATGCCCAAAAATATCCTAGTGGATTGGTCACGCACGTAATCTGGGTTCTTCAAGACGACCGCCATGTGTACGGACTTCCTGGAGCCTAATTCAAGCCGTGGTACTGCCCCAGCATGGGGCAGTACCATCCTTTACGGCTGCGGAAGTAAGGAGAACATATGAACAAGGATGATGAGATGTTTCAAGCCGTGTTGGACAAGATGAACGAGAGAATTGATGCCATTTCCGAAGAGAGACCCAGCCACAAGGAAGCCCTTGGGTTCGTGAGAGACGTTCTCACGGAAAAGTTGAAGGCAAAGCCAAGGATCCAGGTGGACGCCATCCATATGGATGAGGAGCTACTGAAGGTGAAGAAGAAAGAGGGCTTTTCCCTGGTAAACAAGCGAGACCTGAAGTTGGATATCTCCTCGGCCTCAGCCCTGTTTAAGAGATTGTGTGAACGCATGAAGCAAAAAGAGAGGATTTCAGAAGATGTTGACCGGATCACTAAGGCGATCGAGGCCGATGAGCTGGATCTGAAGGAACTGTTTCAAAAGGCTGCTGCCGAAGACCATGAATACATGGCCGATGTCTCAGACAGGCTGAAGCTGCAAGAAGGCCTGCTCTTTTTCCTCGCTGAAAACAGTCTGCAGCCTATTTTTGAGACCTACGCGGAAAAGCTCAAGGACTATGTGGACCAGGAACATTGGTGGAGGAGCTATTGCCCCATCTGCGGCTCAAAGCCTGTGATGGCTGAACTCATTGGTCGTGAAAGGAAGAAATTTCTCATTTGTTCATGCTGTGGTTATGAATGGCGATTCATGCGGACCAAATGTCCCTTCTGTGAAAATGAAGAGCGGCGCAAGTTTAAGTATTTTTTTACTGAAAAAGAGGGCAGGGCATACCGCGTGGAAACCTGCCAAAAGTGCAAGAAATATATCAAGACAGTAGACACTGAAGAAACAGACGAAGAAGTCATTCCGGCGGTGGAGGATATAGGCACACTTTACTTGGATGCTATTGCCCGAGAGGAGGGTTACACGCGAGAAGTCTATGCACTCGGGTTGAATTTGGCGGATATTTAGGCACACCAAGGCTTACGGCCAAACATAGATGAAGATAGAGCGCTTTGGCCATAAGCGCCCGTTGGATGAGACACGGGCAAACCTTAACAAGGCAATCCCAAACGCCCAAAAACCGGCCACACTACCGGAAAGTGGCTCTGGACCTGTGATTTACTCTCATGGCTCCTAACGTAGACGACTATAATCGCGAGATCACGTACCTGCGGGTCTCTGTGATAGACCGGTGCAATCTGCGCTGTATCTACTGCCAGCCGGTGAAGAATCTAAAACTTCTTCACCACGCGGATATTTTGACCTACGAAGAAATCCTCAGGGTTGTTGAGGCAGCCACGCAGATGGGTATCAGCAAAGTGCGGGTGACCGGCGGGGAGCCCCTGATACGCCGAAATCTTCTGAACTTCCTGTTTCGCTTGTGTCGGATGCCAGGTCTGAACGAAGTCAGCATCACCACGAACGGCGTCCTCTTAAAGCAAAAAGCACAAGCGATCTTTGACGCAGGCGTCCGTCGTCTCAATGTCAGCCTGGACACACTGAACCCCCTGAAGTATGCCAAGATTACAGGGCGTCGGTGCTTTGAAGACGTCTGGGGGGGGCTTGAGGCTGCGGAGGCAATTGGGTTTGCGCCCATCAAGCTGAACGTCGTGGCCATGCGAGGCGTGAATGACAATGAATTCGAACGATTTGCCAAGCTTTCTGTGCAAGAGCCGTATCACGTTCGGTTCATAGAATATATGCCCGTAGGCCTTGACAGCCAGTGGAAACCAGAAAAGTATATCTCCTCAGATGAGATGAAATGCAAACTGGAATCCTTCGGAACCCTTCACAAGATTCCCCGTTCACCGTGTGACGGACCTGCCGAGCGGTACCGTTTCGAATCAGCCCGGGGCGAAATCGGTTTCATAAGCGCCCTGAGCCACCACTTCTGCCCCTCATGTAACCGCCTCAGGCTTTTATCGGACGGCAAACTTCGCCCGTGCCTTTTTTCTGACGAAGAGGTGGACATCAAGACTGCCCTGAGAACCGGGTGCAGCCAGGAAGATATCAAAGCGCTGTTTCGGGAAGCCATCTCCAGGAAGCCAGAGCGTCACCATGCGGAGATGCTGCAAAAAGGGGCGGAGCTGTTGCATCCCATGTCTGCCATCGGCGGATAGGAGGGCTGTGACCAAGTCTCCTTAACTCATTTACCAGGGGACGCGGGGTTGGTGTTACTGACGTTTATCCAAGACTGCTAAAACAAAAGGAAGATCACATGTTCGGAATCGGCATGCCAGAGTTGATTATCATTTTGGTCATCATTATCCTGATTTTCGGTGTGGGCAAGCTTCCTCAAATCGGAGCCGGCCTTGGACAGGGTATCATCAATTTCAAGGAAGCGACCTCAGGAAAGTCAAAAGACAATCCCGAACTCCAAGAAACAAGACAGCTTGAACGGGAAGAAGCATAGAATAAGGCTGTGAGTCCTCGAAAGTTACAAGAGGGGCAAGATTAGAAGATTGGCAAATGCGTTCTGTGTGTTCGTGACCCATGGGCTTATCTTTATGCCAGTTTTGCCAGCAACTTCTCTTATGCACATTAGGGGCAGAGCGTAACCGGCTTTTTCACCCTGAGGGTTTTGATGTTGCTGTCCGCACCGCCAATCGTGAGCCACACCTTTCGCTTTCTACAAGTGCCCTTCCCATGTATAAACCACTCGCATCCTTTGTTGCGGAAAGGCAGTCTCATTCTGATTTTGGTGTCCGTCCAGAGCTTGATCCGGTTACTCGTTGAATCGAACGTCATCCTATTGATATGAAGCACACTGTCTCCTTGGTTGTCCCCGAAGTTCTGCCCAATAATCCTTAATATGGTCCCGGGTTCCTTGAGACCCCTGAACTTCTCAATGATCGCTCCCGAGGCTACCTCGCCTAACAGGTCCCGAGAAACATCCTCGTACGCAGGAGGGGCCGAGATTGTGGCGGTGATTGTGACGGGACCGGCAACCTGGGGTGTCCAAGAACCAGCGTATTCTCCGTCGCCGGCCACAAGGTCCGGACTTATGCCATCATCATGCAGAACCATGCTCGGGTCTCCATTGTCAAAGCTCACTGTGACCGAAGCATCAGCCGCAGGACCCGCGCACGTTCCAGCCAGCACCTTCACAACAGCCGGTTTGCCCTTAGAGACTGAAAATTCGGAACCCGGCTCCAGCAAGTACAGATAAAGCTGATCAGGCGTGCAAGTCAAGGCACTGTTCGCATTGATCCTGCCACCTGTTAAAATGAGCCCATCTAAGCTTGTAACTGGGTCTACCGTAAGAAGAATGTTGAAATTAACCTGATACCAGCTGTATGACGGGTTCTCTGCCAAAATGAGGGCAGCCAGTCCAGACACATGAGCCGCAGCCATGGACGTTCCACTCATATATCCATAACTGTTTGAGCGTTTGCAACTGAGAATAGCCTGCCCGGGGGCGGTCACGTCCACCGTTGTCGCACCCCAGTCAGAACCCAAAAAAAGTGGTTCAGCTACATAAAGCAGACCATCGTGGCGATCAGTACCGGCCACAGCAACGATATTTGGGAGATCATAACCGGAGGGGTAGTGAGCGTGCACATCATTGTCTTGGGATTGATTTCCCGCAGAAGCAACAAACAGGATGTCTGCGTCTCCTGCTGCCCGGATAGCATCATACTCGGCCTGGGAGTAATCTGCCCCGCCAAAACTGGCGTTGACGACCCTCACATTGTGCCCGAAATCTTCCTTCATCATGATGGCATATTCCAGGCAATCAATGGCATCACCCGTGTAGCCTCCACCAACACCCATGAACCTGAGGGCCATAATCCTCACGTTCCAGGCCACACCCACGACCCCAATGCCGTTGTCTCCCGCGGCCCCAATGGTCCCTGCGCAATGGCTTCCGTGGTTGTCTTCATCCATGGGATCCGTGTCGTTGCTGTACGGATCGATTCCAAAGATGTCGTCTATATATCCATTTCCATCGTCATCCACGCCAGATGAACCATTGAGCTCTGCATCATTTGTCCACATGTTATCTGACAGGTCTTCGTGGTTATAATCGACCCCGGTGTCAATCACCGCCACGATGACGTCACCGGTTCCAGTCGTTACCTGCCAGGCTTCCGGGGCATCGATGTCTGCATCAGGGGTACCGCCCAGTTGACCGGTATTATGAAGAGCCCAAAGCTCCACGAATTTTACATCGTTTGGAAATATGATATGTTTATGGCGCTTGTAGTTCGGCTCTACATACTTAACGTCTGGATCCGTTTTATAGAGTTCCATAGCCTCCTCGGTTGTCAGCCCGGCTTTGAGCTTTACGAGCTGGACACCTGTTCTTCGCCAAAACTTTTTCACACGTGAACCAACCCTGGCATGGGAAGCCGATGAATCCTCAAGGCCGACCTCCGGCTTGAATTTAACCAACAACTCGCCTTGCCTATAAGCCGACTTATGCTGGCAAAACGCTGCGGGAGGCATCAACAGAAGACAGAACAAGAAAGCCCAGGCTCCATAAACAACGACCATTCGCTGAGAAGCCATGTTTGTGAAGCTCTGCTTTGTATTGGGAAGTGGTGAAATTGACATGACAGACCCGTGTTAGAACTGGCTGTTTTTGAACACATCCCGCATGGAAACGTTACCCGACCTGGGTTTTTGGGCCAACTACTGCAAGAAATTAGGGATTTTATTATCGCACAAGCACCCGACCACGCAATTAGTAGAAGTACGGTTTTTTTTGTCCGAAAACACCCAAGACCAACCTAGGTGACTTTAGACGCGGACACGCATTGTGGCTTCAAACTAGTAAGTTAGGAAATAATTAAGAGCCCTTAGATGGCCATTACCTCAGTCATTTTCTGACATTCCAGGGTTCACACCTCAATCGCCCGCCGCTTCCTCTCATGATCTAAGTATCGAACCCTGGGTTTTTCCGGAATAAAAACTAGTGAAGTCCTTTCAGAAAATCAGGGATTCTCATAATTGTGTAAATATGCGGAATGGCCTAAAATCCCGGTATCACGGCATGTTCTGAATACCTTGGGGTCCCACGATGTAAATCGCTTATTGAAAGTTGAAAGTGGGCAACCAGTGGATCTTATGAAAAGCTTGACGAGAATTCGAGCAATCAAGGGTGATCTGCGTCTTTGTGCCTTGGTTATAGTGGGGGTATGTATTTTTGGCGGCTTAGGCGTGGGGTTGTCCTTGGGTGCGCCTTACCACCGTCCAAACCCGCTCATGGACTATGTTCCACAGGGACTTGGTATCTATGATACATGGTACGGCCATCTGGGAGAGGCAGATTGTCGAAAATGTCACGGCGATAGTCTGGCTGACCGACACCATTACACACAGATCGTCCTACGAGATGGGTTGTGTTTTCCCTGTCACGAGTTAACCCAGGATCCACCTGGCGTGGTCGTAGTCAGGGATTGCACCACGAGTGGATGCCACAGCTGGGATGACGTAGAAACCAATGGATGGCACCATGATACAGACCTATCAGGCTCTGATAACTGTGTGTCGTGTCACGACCGCAACCTGGTGTCAGAGATTTCTCCATTTTCCAGCTTCGCGGAATACCCGCCGTCAGTTGAGACGCCAGGGTTATTCTCCTGCCAGAATTGCCACTGGGAGCAATATGTGGTCTACTCGGTAGGCGGTTTTGATGGCACAGTGACTACGCAGGCTTTAGCCGGCCACCCGTCCACTTTCGACCATTATAACGAGTGGGGTAAGTTTACAGGTTACCGTGAATATGGCATGGACATTGCGAGCAACTTTGTTACCCATCACATGGGGTTCAAAGGGAACGTGAGTTCGGATTGCTCCAAATGTCATGTCAATGATCCCTATGATCCGAGCTGGGATCCCGCCGATCCAGAGGCCATTCGCTATTGTGAGATCTGCCACGATATAGCTACATTGCACAACATCGTCCCCCACATGGGGCCTTCTGATGGAAATGGTGGACCTGCTGTTGAGGGTTGGGAGGCCGCAGGCTTTCACGTGGGTGGGTCCTCAACAAATATCCCGAGCGTATATCGCGGCAACGGTCGTGATGGCTTTGGTGCCATTCCAAGCAAATACTTCGATGCCAGCGAACAGTGCACAGCGTGTCACGGAGACAATCCGCCAGACCGAAGACCCGATGTTCTTACGCAAGAGCCTTACCTTGAGACTCTCAGCCCCAACTCTGGGAGTTGCGGCGGTTACGTGCTTTTAACAGGGAACTATTTCGGCAGCGAGCACAACTCTGATAGGGGCCTTCAGTTAAGATTAAAAGATGTGCCGGGCGCTTCGTGGGTCCATGTCCCTATCCGTAGCTGGAATAACACCATGATTGAGTGGGCGCTACCCTGCTGGACTTTCAGCCCGGGCAACTATAACCTACGCGTGTACACAGAACTCGGAATCAGTAACTGGCTAGTTTTCACAGTAGAAGACCAGCCCACCTCAATAAATACTATCCCCGATTCTGGGCCATGCAGCACCTGGGTTTCTCTTTCCGGCTTCGGTGGCTTTGGTGATCAGCGAAGTGAAGTATTTGAAGATGGCTACCACGGTGTGCATCATGTGATCGACTTCGTGTCTCCAACTGGCACTTATACAGCTAAACGATACAGAAATTGGAGCGATACGAGTTTGGAGGTCCGTGTCTGGAACATGTTCATAGATGAAAATGACGCATGTAAAGGGCAACCCAATTTTGTCCAAGATGACGCCAGTCCAGTTCCTTGTATTGTCGACGGACTTCCTGGTTCTCCACCGTGCGATAACAATTGCGCAGCGAGCATTTGTCCTGAGGAGCCTGATGTCTATGCATGCGACTCCATGGGTATTGGGCCATACTCGGTCTATCTGAAGGCGATCTACTTCGGAGATGAGGATAGGAGCGGCGGCCTGAGTTGCGGAGACACCATATTCCATGTTGCAACAAGCGATGGCCTTTCGTTTCAACTCGAACCCTATATCGATGAGATCACACCCCAACAAATCGTCAGGGGCGATGTCCTGACGATTACTGGGAAGAATTTTGGTGCAGACCAGGTGAGTGGTGTGGTGTACATTGGTTCTAGAACGGAGGCAACGGCTGCTGAGCTTGACCAGGGAAAGGTCTTGAACCCGATCGAAGCCTGGGGTGACACCGAGATAAGGGTTCAATTGGGTCTACCTCCGAAGTGGGAAAACAAGAAAAAGTGTGTGTGGATAGAAAAAGATGGATTGAAGAGTAATTTTAGGTGGATTACGATCCTGGACATAGATCCTGACGGCGATGGCGTGCTTAGAGATGTGGATAACTGTCCTGACACCCCGAATGGAGACCAGACAGATGCCGATGGCGACGGGTTGGGGGACGCCTGTGATAGCTGTCCGGAAGATCCCAACAATGATGCGGATGGCGATGGTGTCTGCGGTGATGAAGACAACTGCCCTGATATATACAATGCAGGCCAGAGGGATAGCGATAATGACGGGATGGGCAATAAATGCGATAGTTGCGCGAAAGATCCTGGTAACGATGCTGACGGCGATGGCTTATGTGCTGATGTAGACAACTGCCCCGGCACACCGAATGTAGACCAGGCAGATGCCGATGCGGACGGCCTGGGAGACGCCTGTGATACTTGTAATGATGTGGATGGGGATGGTGTGTGCGGAGATG
>JBFEUB010000076.1:0-14233 GCA_041547605.1 Desulfobacteria bacterium | reverse complement strand
AGCTGGTTGCTTTCATGATTGGAGACAGCATTTCTGGGTTGGCTGATACCCTGATCGCGCATGGCGCAGACAAGGTCTATGTTGCCGAGCACCCTAAACTGAAGTATTATCTTTCCCTGCCGTATAGCCGCATTGCTCTCGAACTCATTAAGGAGCATCGGCCCAGCATTCTCCTCATTGGTGCAACGAATAAAGGGAGAGACTTTGCGCCCCGAATTGCTTCCCATATGAGAACCGGGCTGACTGCCGATTGTACAGACCTCCAAATAGGAGATTACAAGTTCGGCAAGAAAACATGGGAAGAGGTTCTTCTTCAGATACGCCCGGCGTTTGGTGGAAATGTTATAGCCACCATTGCAACGCCTGAAACGAGACCTCAGATGGCAACAGTCCGAGAAGGTGTGATGAGGCAGCCGGATCCGGACTACGCTAGAAAGGGTGAGGTTATTTTAATCAAACCGGAGGTCACAGAGGAGGATCTCGTACTCAACATTGTTGAACGGGTGAGAGCTGAAAAAAGGGTCAACCTCAAGTCAGCCAGGATCATTGTTGCAGGCGGCATGGGTGTGGGGTCTCGAGAGAACTTTGAAATCATCCATGAACTTGCGAAAAAATTGGGAGGTGAAGTGGGTGCCTCGCGGGCTGCCGTAGATGCGGGCTTCATCGGCCGTGAATACCAAATCGGGCAGACAGGTGTTACCGTGCGACCGAACCTGTATATTGCATGCGGCATTTCCGGGGCGATACAGCACAGAGCGGGAATGGAAGAGTCCCAGAGAATCATAGCGATCAACACGGACCCGAATGCACCCATATTTTCCGTAGCCCATTACGGAATCGTGGGCGACCTTCATGAGGCCATTCCCAAGATGATCAAAGCCTATAAGGAGAAAAAATAGAATTGGCCAATTTTTTCACGGATAACGAAGATATTCAGTTCTACCTGAGTGACCCGCGTCTTAAAACGATCGTTGAACTGAGGGAGCAGGGGTACACGGAAAATGAGACATATCCCTTTGCCCCTGAGAATTTTGAAGATGCCCAGGATAATTTCCGACGTGTTCTTTCCATTGTGGGAGAGATATCCGCTGAGACGCTGGCACCCGTGGCCTCTGACATAGACCTTGATGGATGCACTTTGGCAGACAATAAAGTGACCTATGCACCAGGTGCCCAAGAAGCGCTGAAATGTTTTGCCCAGGCCGATTTATTCGGATTCACGCTTCCCCGTAGATACGGGGGGCTGAACTTTCCGATGACGATCTACATGATGGCCATAGAGATCGTCTCACGGGCAGATGCAAGCTTTATGACGCTATTCGGTTTGCAAGAAATCGCTGAGACAATTCACGAGTTTGCAAGCCCCGAATTGCAGCAAAAATATCTCCCCAAGTTCAGCTCGGGCGAATACACAGGCGCCATGGTTCTGACAGAGCCGGAGGCCGGGTCAGACTTGCAGGCGATCGGCCTGAAAGCGAGTTATGACGAAAAACAAGAATGCTGGTTCCTGAATGGCGTCAAGCACTTCATTACCAATGGTTGCGGAGAGATTCTGCTTGTTCTTGCGCGTTCAGAGGAGAACGTGACGGGAGGCCGAGGGCTTAGCCTTTTTCTGTGTGAAAAAGGAGAAAACGTCCTGGTTCGTCGACTGGAACACAAACTCGGCATACGCGGCTCCCCAACATGTGAACTTCAATTCAAGAACTGCCCGGCCCATCTTGTAGGTGCGCGCAAGCGAGGTCTGACACGTTACGTCATGCAGTTGATGAATGGCGCACGACTCGCTATTGGGGCGCAAAGCATTGGCATCGCACAAGCAGCATATCTTCAGGCCCTGGAATACGCAAAGCAACGAAAGCAATTCGGCAAGGCGATCATCGAATTCCCCGCCGTTTTTGACATGTTGTCAAATATGCGCGTGCAGATTGAAGCAGCACGAAGCCTCCTGTACGAAGCCTCGATTCTTGTTGACTTGCAACAGGGGCTTGAACGTTATGGGGCAGAAGACAAAGAAACAGCAAAGGAGTCAAAGGAGCTGAAACGCTTTGCCAATCTGCTTACACCGATGATCAAGTATTATGCTTCAGAAATGTGTAACAGGGTCGCTTATGATGCCCTTCAAGTCTTGGGTGGGTCCGGATATATGGAGGATTATGAGGTTGAACGTATATACCGCGATGCTCGGATAACTACGATCTACGAAGGGACATCCCAGCTTCAGATCATCGGTGCCGTGGGCGGTGTCACCTCGGGTCTTTTCTTCAAACTCATGGAAGACAAGAAGAAAGACGGATACCCCAAGTCATTTAAGCCGCTTATCGGGAAAATAGACGCGTGCGAAAGCCTACTCAAAGAAGCGGTCAGTTTTGTGAAGGAGCAAAACGACCCCGCTTGCAGCGATTATCATGCCAGGGGACTGGTGGATATGGCGGTTGAAACCCTGATGGCAATGTTATTGCTGGAAGGGGCCAGCAAGTCGGAGCAGAAACTGAACATAGCCAGGAGTTTTGTGACGGACACGCATTTGAGAGTCAAAATGCTTGCCGAGAAGGTTCTCAGCCGCGACGCCAAATCAATAGATGAATTCAGACGCCTCCTCGGATAATCTGCGCTGCGAGAAGTCGTTTGAAAGCTAAAACTCCTTGGAAAAAGCCCTCCACATAATCTCTGCTATTCCTCTTTTTCATGGACTGCCCGAAGATCAGCTCAAGGACCTGACACGGATTGCGGTCGATAAGCGCTTCAAAAAGGGCCAAATCATTTTTTCAGAAGGCGATGACGCTGACGGCTTTTACGTGATTGTCGAGGGCCGGGTAAAGATCTTTAAACTTTCGGTCGAAGGCAAGGAGCAGATTCTTCATATCTTTGAATCCGGAGAACCGTTTGGTGAAGTGCCGGTGTTTACGGGGTCTTATTTTCCCGCCCATGCCGAGGCAATCGCCGAGAGTCGTCTTTTCTTTTTCCCCAGAGATGCCTTTACGGGCCTGATCGAACAAAACTCCTCTTTGGCCCTGAACATGCTGGCGGTGCTTTCCAAGAGACTTCGTCAATTTACAGTTAAAGTAGAACAACTGTCTCTAAAAGAGGTCCCCGGCCGGCTGGCCGATTATTTGCTGAACCTTTCAGATGAAAAGGGCGGAGATGGCTCTGTTGATCTGAAGATCTCCAAACAACAACTTGCCAGCCTCTTGGGTACTATTCCCGAGACCTTATCACGCATTTTTTCCAAGATGACGCAACAGGGGTTGATCCAAGTAGACGGCCCTCGCATCAAAATCCTGGACCGTCAGGGCCTTGAAGAGCTTGCCATGGCCGGAAAGCCGTTGTTGTGATATCTTGCAAAGAAAGGCCTACCTGTAATGATTAGCAAAGCAAAACTTGAGCGTCTCTACAGAAAGTACAACCGGCGTGAGTTCGTTCATCCAGACCCTGTTGCATTTCTATATCCTCACGAGGACCTTCGTGATCGCGAAATCGTAGCCTTTGTGGCATCCTCGCTTGCCTATGGCCGGGTGGCCCAGATTCACAAAAGCGTCTCCCGGGCCCTTGAAAGGATGATCCCATCACCTTCGGTTTTCCTGCAAGAAGCCTCTAAGGAAGACATCCATAGAACCTTTGCTGACTTCAAGCACCGCGTTACTACCGGGCAAAAGTTTGCTCGCATGCTCTTTGGCCTGAAGCAGATCCTGGGACGTTTTGGATCACTACAAGCCTGTTTTCTCGCCGGACTCGACAATCATGACACGGTCTTGCCTGCCCTTGCCACTTTGACGACCGAACTGACCGCATGCGCCAACGACAAATTATGTCATTTGGTTCCCTGCCCCACCAATGGGAGCGCCTGCAAGCGACTTAACCTCTTCCTCCGGTGGATTGTCCGCCATGATATGGTCGATCCAGGAGGATGGGATGGCGTGTCAGCTGCAAAGCTGATCGTTCCGGTCGACATCCACATGCACAGGGTCTGCCTGTCTCTCGGGCTAACAAACCGAACACAGGCAGACATGCGCGCTGCCGTGGAAATAACTGAGGCTTTCAGAGAAATAGTTCCGGAAGACCCGGTGAGATACGATTTTGTCTTGACGCGACGAGCGATTCAAGCGGAAGCAGACCTGATTGCTTTTCTGCGAGGTCAATAGATGGATTGTACGCGGGCAAGCATGGTGCACGGCCATCTGCGGCTAAACCCGTTATTCAGTTGCCTCAACCCTAATGTTGCAAAAGTCGAGGATTATGGAGATGCAAGGCGTCAAGGGTGAAGCTGTAGTGAGCTACCGCGAACCCTTGACAACGCAGCAGATGCGGGATCATCGGCTTTCCCGGCGGGTAAACAACTCGGCAAAAATCATACCCCCTGGACTTAACATGCGTCCATTCGTCGCGGAGGCTCGAAAGTTCATGAAGCTCTTTGCCACATTGCTTCTATCACTTTCTTGCCGAATTGTTTATGCAACGTTAGGGTAAAGCCTCCATGACCGCGTCATGAAGAAGCGGCCGGAAAGCCTTGATGCGTTCATTTTCCGGGTTGGGGTGGATGCGGTTGGTCAGAAGAATAACAACGACATTTTTGACGAGGTCCATCCAGAACGAGGTCCCCGTGAACCCAAGGTGGCCGACGCTCAAATCAGAAAAATGCTGGCCGCTGCTCGAATCAGGTCGCGTGGGGGTATCAAACCCCAGGGCCCAACTTCCCAGATCAGATTGACGCTCCAAAAAGGTTTGAACCACACCCCGATCAAACAGGCCAGTATGCGGTTTTCCCGCATAAACATTCAGAAGTTCGTTGAGAAGCCGATAAACATCTTGGGCTGCCCCAAAGAGCCCCGCATGTCCTGCCACCCCTCCCACAACATGGGCGTTTTCGTCGTGCACCTCGCCATCCAGGATCTTCCCCCGCCAAGGGCAGTCCGCAGTCGCCACGTATGACACGTTTTTTCCTGCACCGCTATGTAACGGCACAAAGAAAAGGTGTTTGAGTCCGAGCGGACCATAGACCGATTCTTCCACGTAACTGTCAAGGGGCTTTTGTGCAGTGACCTCAACCAGCCACTCCAGGATCATGAAGCCCACATCGCTGTAAATGCAAGCATCCCCTGGCTCATGGATAAGTTCTTCGGAAAGAAGCAGCGATCTGAGTAGGCCCTTTCGTTCAGATCGAGGGAACTTTGCAACTTGCTTGTAATAGGGCCGGTAGTCCGGTAAGCCGGACGTGTGGGATAGGAGTTGCCGGATCGTGATGGACGCTTTGTGCATGCCCAAAAAGTCTGGAATCGCATTGCCCAGTGTTTGATCCAAGTGAAGCGTTCCCCCTTGGACCAAGAGCATCAAGGCCACCGTGGTGGCCAAGGGCTTGGTCAAGGAAGCCAAGTCAAACACGGCATCCGGTGTCATAGGCCGTTCAGGCGCACGTCTGGCAAGGCCGAATGCCTCTAAGAATACGACGCCGCCGTCCTCTGCCACGAGCAGCACGCCGCCCGGAAACACGCCGTCTACCAAACCTTGCCGCATCAAATCCCGTGCGGACTTCACGTGTTGCCCTCGTCAATGGCTGGTTCCTGAAAGCGCAGGCTGCCGTCCTCGGTATCCAGGTCAGCCCCAATCCCGATCGGCACGGTGAGGTTATCGGTGCCGTGGCCCATGTCAAATCCGGCCAGAATGGGAACACCCGTGTGCTGAAACGCTTCCACAAAAACGGAATATACATCTTCAAGAGACCCACAATCCAGAAAAGAGCCGAGAACAACCCCGGTCACTCCATCCAGGTGGCCTCCCAGGTGCAGTTGAGAAAGCATCCGGTCGATTCGGTAGGGGGCTTCCCCCCGGTCCTCCAAGAAAAGGAGATGTCCGGCAAAGCGTGGCTCATAAGGCGTACCCAGCAGGTGACAAAGGTTGGTGAGATTCCCCCCCAGTAAGGGGCCCGACGCCTTTCCCGAGCTTAATACCACGGGTTTGCTCGGTTGCAAGACTTGGGGTTTACTCGGCCCAACTACGTCGATCAATCCCGAGCATGTCTTTTTAGAAGCCTTGCTTAGGGTTGTTACGAGCGGCCCGTGAAATGTGACCATACAGCACCTGCTATAAACAGCTACCAGGAGAGCAGTAATGTCACTGAATCCTATCAGGATCTTCGGTCGAGCGCAGATGCCCGCAAAGTCCAGCAAGGGAAGAAGTCTCATGGAGCCAAACCCGCCGCGGACGCAGAATATTGCCCTCACGGTTTCATCTTCAAACAGACGCATCAGTTGCGAAGCGCGCTCATTGTCAGAACCCGCGAGGTATCCCTGCCTCAAGAAGAGGTTTTCAGGAATCTTCACCTGGAAGCCCATCGATTCGAGTACTGCGACCCCGCGCTCAAAGGCTTGCCGATCAAATGGCGAGGCCGGTGCAGCAATTCCGATGGTGTCCCCGGCATGGAGTCCCTGCGGTTTGATAAGCGTCTGTTCCATAAGGGGTAGGTAACACGGAACCTATTGGACTGTAAAGGTTTATGAGTGGGGCAGGCACCGTGTTGATCCGTAGTTGACAGCGCAAGCGCAAAGTGTTAGCTAAATCTTTGACCATTTATCAATGCATCTGGCGGGGCGTGGCGCAGTCTGGAAGCGCACCTGAATGGGGTTCAGGGGGTCGGAGGTTCAAATCCTCTCGCCCCGACCAGTAAAATCAAAGGGTTAGCAAAAATGCTAATCCTTTTTTATTTTCAGTTAGACGATTTATTAGACGATTGTGGGGGCAGTGAAGGTTTCGATTGGAGATGGAGTGGGAGGATCTGGAGAGTGGTGACCTGTGAACTAATTCTTGATCTACTTCATCACACGCCTGACAACAACAATGCCAACAGTAAGAAGGATTAGCGTTGCAAGAGCCATCCAGGGGACAAGTAACTGGATCTTATCTATAGGCTCTGCAATACCGCCAACGGGATCTTCTCCGCCACCCCCACCTGATACTGGAGAAGCATAGAAGACTTCATAGTCAGAACCACTCCCACGCCAAACCACATCACCGTTGTCGCTGATGCGTGGGTAACCCGCACTGTAGGTAGGGTTATTTGAGATGTTGTTGGCTGGCCCACTACCTTCGTAAAGATATACGTCCATGTCTTGGCCATCACCTTTGGCCCAAACTACCTGTCCCTTGTCGTTTATGTCAGGTGAATGATCATCGCAAGAAGGATCATTTGAGATGTTGGTGGCTGGCCCAGTGCCGTCATAAAGATAGATCTCTCGGTCCGAACCAGTATTTTTGAACCATACAACATGCCCGTGTGAGTTGATGTTGCCGACCCAGTCAGAATTAGAGGGGTCATTTGAGATGTTGGCGGCTGGACCAGTACCGTCATAAAGATAGATCTCCTTGTCGCGCGAAGGGTAAGGCAGTCTCTTAACCCATATCACCCAGCCCTTGGCATTGATAACAGCAAGGTCGTCTATGCAAGAAGGGTCGTTTGAGATATTAATCGGCGGCCCCGTTCCATCGTAAAGGTAAATTTCCCGATCCGTGTCAACGTACTTGGACCAGCAGACCGCTTGCCCATCTGAACTGATGCGGGGGTCTTTGTCTTTGTTGAATGGGTCGTTTGAGATGTTGGAAACAGTCGAACCGTCGTAAAGGTAGATCTCTGCTGAGGTAGCTTCCGGTGGCCACTCTCGTTGCCAGACCACGTACCCATTTTCGCTGATGCTGGGGAACGAATCCCGGTATGCAGTATTGTTTGAGATGTTGATGGCAGCACCAGTGCCATCGTAAAGAAAAATCTCGTCCTCCCAAGACCCGGTGAGTGGCCCAATCTTCATCCATACTGCCTGCCCTTTCGCATTTACGTCAACATGCTGGTCTCTGTTAGAAGGATCGTTTGAGATGTTGAAAACGGTCGAGCCGTCGTAAAGGTACACTTCGGTAGGACCGTTATTCACCGATATTTGGGACCAAACCGCATAGCTACCACTGATCCCCAGCCCACTTTCATCATAGGTGTTGTCGGTAAGCCGGGTCACCGTGTATGTCACAGCAGAGCCCACGGATACTGTTATGAACAGCATCGTCATCGAAATTAATGAAGCGCCAAGCAGTTTCCTCATTGTCGTTTCCAGTTGTTCAAAATAGAGAGTGGCATAGCATCCCGTTAAGGCGCAGGTGCCAAGATTTCAACCTTATTATAATTGCTCACCATGCCATCCTTCACGACCCATATGTACTTGGTCGTTCCCTGCCATGAATCTTTTGCCTTCAGCCTCAGAGCAACCTTATTGTCACTCCACACTCTGACTCTGTTCATAATGAGCCCTTTTGTAAAAGGATCTGTGTTGTACTGCTTCCTTGTCCCTATGTGAATTTCACTGGCACCCTGATTGTCTCCGAAATTGACGCCAAGGATCCGTATCCTCGATCCCTTAGCTTGCTGTCTCGGCTTCAACCGTGTGATAGCCGGCTCGTTTGTCAGTTCAAAGGTGACCGGCATGCTGGTCTCAATCCGGGCAATAGAGTCTCCCTCGGTGTATCCGCCGCTCACATCGTCATCCAGGTAGAAAATGTACTTGATGTACACCGAGTGTGTGTCCTGAGCAATGCCCTCACAGTTCAGGATGTCTGGCTCGTTCGCATCCTGGAGGAAGTCTCCATCCAAGTCCTCGAAGAACCTCTTGAATCTGAATTTCACCAGGTCTGGGTTCCACGTCCGGTAGCTCTTCACAATGTAGTCGCCCTGCAAAGTAGAGACCTGGACGACCCCGTAGATGCCTTTTGCACTCTGATCCCGGGTGTTGCCAAAACCGAACGTGGCATCGCCATTCGGATTCTTCAGGTTAATGGTGGCAGTGCACGGTCCCGCATTGGCATGGGTCCAGTTGCCGTCATTGTTCACCTCGATTTCCTGTGGACTGATGCAGTCATAAATCGTGAAGGCTTTTTTGGGGCTGATTCCGGCTTCGCTAAAGACCCTGATGTTGTAATTGCCGGGTGCAAGATCCCATTCTTTAATCTCAATGATGACGAGATCGTCGGACCAGCTATTGTAGGCTACACCAACGTCAGCTTGCCATTCTCCACCTGTAGATGGTCCCTTCAAATAGACCCCATCTTCTCCGTCGGTACGGATGTCGCCGAAGTTGGAACCGTGGACCTCGATCAAGCCTGTTGGACGGGCTTCGGTGGGCGAAACTCTCCCGAGCACCGGGATGGCAAGCGAGTCCCCTTGGTATGCAGGCACCGATTCCTTGCAGCCAAAACACATCTCGTTCGCCTCAAAGTAGTTGTTCGGATTGGTCGGCCAGCTATCCGCGTTGTTGCCACGATATACGGTCGGGATGCCTGAAGTAGATCCAGCGGCGTGAAAGCCCGCAGCCTCCCAACCCTCGGCCGCAGGGCCGCCGCCCGTACCTGGCGGGCCTGCGTGCGCGAAGATGGTATGCAGGGTTGCCACATCGTGGCACGTCTCGCAGTAGCGGATCAGCTCAGGGTCGTTAGGATCATAAAACTGATCATTGGGATCAACGCCATGACACTTCCAGCATTGTGAAGCTAAGTTCCCCTTCGTACCCATGTGATGGGTGTCATAGTTGGCCAATATTTCTGCATTGTATTCGTAATACCCGGTAAACTGACCGCCTTCGTCGAAATGATCATAACTGGAAGGATGGCCGGCATCTTCGACATCAGGAACAGCGGGAGGAAAATAGTTGCCAGGAGGGTCTCGATCCTCTTGTCCCACCACCGACTGACCCCAATGGCAGTTTTCACAGGAAAATGGGGTGGGTGTTACCACCGAGGGCGGATATAGTTGAAAACTCAAAAATGGGCCAATCGGGCCCACCAGGTTGGGATTGTGGCAGATAACGCAGTTTTCGGGCCCAGAGAGGTCGGTGTTATGGTGCCACCCATTTACCTCCACGTCATCCCAGCTATGACAACCTCCTGTCATGCAATCGATGATCGGGATGACTCCCGGTCGCTCAGCAATGAACTCGTGGCACGGAATACACAGGCGTGCCGACCCCAGGGGAGCATAGTGATGCCTGGCAGCCAGGCTCTCACCATGACAATCCCTACAGTCTGAATTTGTGAGGCGGTCATACCTCGTGTCGTACGTCCCCATTTCTTGGGGTACGTAGTCCATCAGCGGGTTTGGACGGTTCCACACGTCTGGAAAGACAGCAGACGCAGTTGACACGTGAATCATTGCAACAAGTACCGTCACCGCTGAAAACAAGAATGTCTTCTTAAACATGCTTCTCCGCTTTGTTCTAAAAAGCATTATTAGAACACACTTACCCTATCATATGTGCCTAACACCGGTATTGCACTGTGTTAGATTTGACCTGATCCGAAAGTAATACCAGGCAATATAACTCAGAGGCCAAGATGGAATCCTATATGAAATATCGATCAGCGGCGAATTGCAGTTATGGCAATGTTGTTGGTGCTCTTTGTAGCATTGCCAAAACGCATCCAAGTCCTGACCGGTGGCCCGGTGTTTTCACCTAA
Source organism: Desulfobacteria bacterium (assembly GCA_041547605.1). Classification (GTDB taxonomy): domain Bacteria; phylum Desulfobacterota; class Desulfobacteria; order Desulfobacterales. Next base: position 3,754 of record JBFEUB010000076.1, on the reverse strand, counting down.
GCCGTTGTGAACCGCAAAGAACTCAAGCCTCTGGTATCCAGCGTTTGTCTGGTTGATACAGGCGATTTCATCGATGCCATTACCATTCATATCCAGACCCGCAAAGTCGACAGTGCTTCGCTTTGTAGAGTCTTGGACATCACCAAACCGCAGGTCGCTGGCGATGGGGGTTCCGGTTTCTCCTCCGACAACAGCGGGCAGGCTGTAAATCTCAAGCCGCTGTCTTCCAGTTTTGTTCTGCCTGATGACGGCGATTTCATCAATACCGTCACCGTCGATGTCTACAGCCGCCATGGCAATGTTATTGTTTTTTGTATTTGCATTCCCAAAAGTTGTGTCATTGGCTATCGGTGGTCCGGTTTCTCCTCCGACAACAGCGGGAAGGCTGTAAATCTCAAGCCGCTGTCCTCCGAGTTTCCTCTGCCTGATGACGGCGATTTCATCAATACCGTCACCGTCGATGTCTACAGCCGCCATGGCAATGTTATTGGTATTCTTGTTTGCATTGCCAAATGTTGAGTCACTGGCTATCGGCGGCCCGGTTTCTCCTCCGACAACAGCGGGCAGGCTGTAAATCTCAAGCCGCTGCCTCCCAAGTTGCTTCTGCCTGATGACGGCGATTTCATCAATACCGTCACCGTCGATGTCTACAGCCGTCAAGGCAATGTTATTCTTATTCGTGGTTGCATTGCCGAATGTCTTATCGCTCGCCATGAGAACCTCTTGTCCGGCGTAGACCTCAAGTCTCTGCCTGCCATTGGTTCTCTGCCTGATCACCACTATCGGCTCGGATTCACAAGCGTCACCAGTCCCATCGCTATCCGTGTCCTCCTGCAAAGGATTGGGCGCGGCCGGGCAGTTGTCACAAGCGTCTCCAATACCGTCGTTGTCTTGATCTGATATGACCTCAATGAACGGATCTTGGGCGGTCACCCCCGAACTATCAATGGTGGCAGAAGACGTTTGAGGCGTTGCATTCGTGTCCTGACCCACCACCGTTGTGACAGAATCAACAGCTTCACCTGTGCCCGAACAAGTAGGGATTTCTCCATACTCATTAAGCTTCAATATCAAGGCATTATAGCGAAACTTCAGAGAAATTGGACTATTTGTGTAGGCGGCTGCAATATAGCCGCCATCCGTTGTCTGTTGGGCAGAATAAGCGAAGTTGGCGCCGCCGGTTTCCTGCCAGTCAACAGTACCGTCTGAGTTGAGCTTTAGCACCCAGTCACCTGCTACGATGTACCCGCTATCTGTGGTTTGTTGGACAGAATTGGCGAAGTCGTAACCGGTCCCGCCATAGGTTTTCTGCCACTCAACAGTCCCGTCCGGGTTAAGCTTCAGCACCCAGGCGTCGCTATCGCCGGCACCGAAACTGTAAGTTCTGCCTGCTACGATGTACCCGCTGTCTGTGGTTTGTTGAATGGACTTGGCGTAGTCGTAACTCGTCCCGCCATAGGTCTTCTGCCAGTCAACAGTCCCGTCCGCGTTGAGTTTTAGCACCCAAGCGTCGCTATGACCCGCACCGAAGCTATGACTCTCGCCCGTCACGATATACCCACCATGCGTGGTCTGTTGGATGGCATCGGCAAGGTCGGAGTTGGTTCCGCCATAGGTTTTTTCCCAGTTAACAGTCCCGTCCGGGTTGAGCTTTAGTACCCAGGCGTCGCTTCCGCCGGCACCAAAGCTATGAGTCTTGCCTGCCACGATATACCCACCATCCGTGGTCTGTTGGATGGCAAAGGCATAGTCGGAGTTGGTTCCGCCATAGGTCTTTTCCCAGTCAATGGCGCCGCTGGCATCGAGCTTCAGAACCCAGGCATCAGCCCCATACCCACTTTCGACATAGCCGGTTACTATATACCCACCATCTGATGTCTGCTGAATGCAATACACCTTTTCCACAAAAGGTCCCCCATAGGCTTTTTGCCACTCAATGGCACCGCCGGCATCGAGTTTCAGGACCCAGGCGCCAAAATAAGACGTCTCGCCGGCTACAACATAGCCCCCATCCGATGTTTGTTGGATGGACCTGGCAGCATCTGAGTAAGGACCCCTGCGGATGCTACCGCCATACACCTTGGCCCACTGCAGTCCTTTGGCATTTTCCACAAATATGGGAGCATCATCCAGGTCGATCTGCAGACTGCCTCCCACGACTGGCCTCAGCTCAACGGATGGTTCTGTCATGCCGGATTGCGTAACCACGTGGCTGATTCGGGCTTCTTCCCAAGGCACGGAAAGCGTGACTTGTGTGGTTTCCCCTGGAGAGGTGTCAGACCACATCACATAGACAGGATGATAATCGTTTCCAAATTTGAAGACCCATCCAGTAGGATCTGACCCTATTCTTTGCACCGGCGTTCTCCAGTTCAGCTTCTCCGTGAGAAGTTTGTAAGTGTAATACACAGGCTTCGCTGTCAACTCGGTTGTTGTCAGGCCGGCAAATCGTGTGAAGTCTTCCGGTGCCATGGGAACTTGCCACGTCCCATCCTTGTCACGAAGCTGGAACCAAAATACCTTCTTCACGCCCCTGTCAAACATCATGGCGAATCTCTTCACGATATCTTTTGCCACAAAAGCGTTGTATTGCTCTTCCGTGTAATTAGAATCGAGTAGGCCCCATTCCACATTGGTTTCTGTTAACCATATGGGCTTGCTGCTGAACTCAGGAAAGAGCCCCAGATGGCTTGAGACGGCATCATGAATCTGGTCGTAACTCGTGTACGCCCAATAGAAGTGGAGGTTAAAGACGTCGAAATCTCCCCCGCTTTCATGAAGAATACGCAATACCTCAGAAGGAAATGAAATGCCGTTGTTTATGAAGTAGTCCATCGATTGTGCTGTGAAAGCACTGAGAAAGACTCTGGCTTCGGGGTACGCCTGTTTTATCTCGTCGTAGGCAACAAGATAGAGACCAGCATAGTCGGCGGCTGTACCGTTCCAGAAAGCGGAACCTTGACTTGGGTCCTTACCGGGTTCGGTCTCAACCCCCCAGTTGCTGATCTTATTGCTGTTGTTGACAAAAGGAGCGTCAAGCGTGCCATCACCATCGTAGCGTTCAACAAATTGCCGAACAAACGCCTTGTATTCTTCTAAATACTCTGGGGCTGGCGGGGCGGCGGTCCAGACCGTCTTGTGGCCGAGGTCGGTCAAGCCTGAATCAGGTGCAAATAACTCGTGAACAGACCGGAAAACCAGGAGCACCTCGAGCCCATGAGCGAATACGGTTTCGAGTCGTGTATCTAACCCACTCCAATCGAAGTTCCCGCCATTGTCCACGATCTCGTTCCACCGGACCATACATCTGTACCAGCCCAAATTAGCGTCCTGCGCCATTTGGCACCCGGTGGTGAGCTGCGCACCAAGCCTCAAGCCGCAGATGCCAAACTTGTTGGCCCCTTCAGCCGGAGGAGACAAGATCATCAATGTGAATAAGAGAACCAACGCACTTACCATTCTTAGTGTTAATGTCTTCTTACACATGTTTCTCCGCTTTGTTCTTAAAGGCATAATGAGAACGTACCAAACCTATGGTATCTGTCTAACACCGGTATGGCTATGCATCAATCGGGTGAACAACCAGTTTTTCAGCAAGAAAAATACCTAATTTCGTTAGATAAATGACCGGAGTGTGCCACTACAGATACAACAGTCCATTACAGATACAACTCGGAGGGAAAATCAGTAGTGTTGTCAAATTGCCACCGTCACAACAGCCAGGCCAAACACCTGATCGGAATCATTTCGTTGT
>JBFEUB010000075.1:0-14565 GCA_041547605.1 Desulfobacteria bacterium | reverse complement strand
TCAAGCGTCCTTGAAAAGTGAGCAAAAATTGCAGCAGCGGTCTACAAGGCACCTGAGAGATTTAGTCAGACTTGGCATGAGATACCAGAGCATCATGGGAGAGGGACAAAAGCGGCGCCTCGACGGCTTCTGGGCCGGTCAGAAAACCGACTTGCCTCTTGCCGTGTGGAAACATTACGGCGGAAATCCGGAAAGCTTGGAAGGGTTGATATCCTTTTTTGAATCTGAGAGTTTTAGGGATGTTCCGTCCATCAAGATCAAACGGGACATTTGGGACGCCCTGTCGAGAGACCCGGTAAAGGACCCGAAGAAAATGCCCCGACACTTGGATGTAAACATTTTATCCAGTGTTCTTCCTTATACGGATATCATGATCCTGGGTCATAATATGACGGATGTGATAAGGGATAGGCTGGGACTCGACTCCAAGTTTGATACAGAAATCTACAGCATGGATGAACACGGTCTGGTGATGGCCGCATTCAAGGATATCGCTTGTTCTGATTAGAAAAGCATAAGGGCCACATGCCGAAGATAAGTTAGGGTCTGAAAATGTCTTCCAAGAAAAAAAAGGATGCATCTGCCAGAATGCGCTTTTTGGTCCAAGAGCACCACGCTCGGAAACTCAACTACGATTTTCGACTGGAGATGGGGGGTGTGTTGAAGTCTTGGGCATTGCCCAAAGGGCCGTCGTTAAACCCGGCTGAAAAAAGGCTGGCAGTGATGGTAGATGACCATTCCCTTGAATACTTTGGCTTTGAGGGGATTATCCCTGCCGGTCATTATGGGGCCGGCGCGGTGGTGATGTGGGACGAAGGTGCATACAGCCTCCATGAAGGGGACGATCCAATGAAGGCCCTTGAGGCTGGGAAGATGATCATTGAACTCAATGGTAAGATACTTAAAGGGGGTTTTACGCTGGTAAAGATGAAAGGCCGCGGGGAAAACAATTGGCTGCTGATCAAGAAGAAAGATGCATATAGCATAACCAAGTGGACTATCCCACGGGCGCTAACAAAGAAAAAACAAGCCGCCCTCCATGAAAAAATACCACCTTGCACGGCCCATTGACGGTTCGGTTATAGGTTGCAGGTTACATGTCACACGTTAGCAGGTTGTTGCCTAAACTCCTGCACGCGCAGTTTGAACCGAAATTAGGCGTTGTAAAGATCCACGGGTAAGGTGGCAATTTTTCTCAAAAGCCGCAACCATATTTATCCGGCTTCATAGAGGCGTTTTGCAGAGGCCACGGTATAGGTTTTTTTGCAAAACTACTTTCTTACCTAAAGGAAAAGGAACAAAAAGGCTTTCCAGGTTGGCTTCTAAAGTTTTGGAAGATGACCAGACGGATAGAAAATATCTTGTTTGTTTGCACGGGCAACATTTGTCGAAGTCCTTTTGCTCAAGGCCTTTTCACAAAATTTGTGGCGCAAAGAGGGCTCGAACGTGCTACGGCGGATTCCGCGGGGCTGCTTGCACTTCCGGACAATACGGCCACTTACTTGGCGACGCGGCTTGCCGCTGAATATGGTGTGGATCTTGCTGAACACAAGGCAAAACCTGTGTCCAAAGACCTTGTGGAATGGTCAGACCTGATCCTAGTCATGGAAAAATCCCATGAGGATGCACTCCTGGCCTCTTTTCCAGAGGTAGAAGGCAAGGTTCTTTTGCTGAGGCACTTTGCTCGTCACGGCTCGCGGAGGCGAGGCATTGCTGATCCGTACGGACTAGAATATGAAGCATATCGCTTCTGCTTTCTTGACATTCAGGACGCGATTTCTGGGTTAGTAGAATATCTATGTGGTAGATCAATAGCCTTTGATCCTATTGAGGTAATCAGTTACGAGGGTTACAAAGCCAATGAATCTCCGCGTTCATTTGTGTGGGCGGATCGGACCTTCCTAATCACCAAGATTGTTGACCGTTGGTATGAAGGCAGTCTGAATGAGAGATCTGAGGTTATGGACTACTTCAAGGTACAGGCTGATGATGGGGGAACTTATATCATCCGATACAACCGACTGTTCGATAGTTGGGCGGTACTCGTCCCTCAGTAGATCACCAGTTTCGGGCGAAGCCCTTTCGGTCTTCATGATGGCCTGCTGGGGTTGAGCAAAGGTGTCACGGCATAAGTCAAACAAGAGAACGCGAAGAAAGCAGTAATCAACTCGACACACAGGCTCATATGTTTTATAGCACAAATGGGCATAGAGGCCCAATTCTCTTTGGAGCAATAGTTGAATCTAAGCCGCTTGCACGATATTAGTCTCAAGTGGAAGCTTCTCATTCCATTTCTCTTCCTTGCCTTCATGGGAGCCACGGCGTTGTTTGTGGTTTCGTACCGTTTCCAGGAGAGTCTGATTCATGTCAATGAGGAAAAACGCCTGAGAAATCTGTACCAGTACTTTTTGAACCAAATTGACCTTAAGACCAATATGGCCATGAGTCTCGCCCATCTGGTGGCCATGAACCCGGACATTGGAGAAGCTTTTGCAAAGAGAGACCGTCAGCGGTTGATAGATCTCCTGCATCCCGCTTACCAGAGGTTGCACGAGGACTTCGGAGTCAACCAATTTCATTTCCACGTGCCTCCGGCCACATCTTTCCTGCGTCTCCATGCCTTGGGCCAATATGGGGAGGAAATGGATGCTTACAGGCATACGATCCGTCAGGCGCGAGAGAGCGGCACTGGCGTTGGCGGTCTGGAATGGGGGGTCTTCGGTTTTGGCATTCGAAGCGTTGTCCCTGTGTTTCATGAGGGGCAACAAGTCGGGACCGTGGAGTTCGGACTTTCCTTTGAACAGCCGCTTCTCGAGGAATTCAAAAAAAGTTATGGGGCAGATCTCACGCTCTACGTGTTGGACGGAGGTGATGCCAGGACGCCGAGGGTTTTTGCCTCAACTCTCAAGAAGACGCCTCCCTCCACTGAGTTTTTCGACCAGGCCTTTAAGAAGGAAGAGGTCGTGATTCATACGGCAAAGTTCGACGACAGGGACATGGCCATCATCGCCGGCCCGGTTCGCGACTTTTCATTAAAGATCGTGGCTGTCGTTGAGATTATCGTGGACCGAAGCCCAACCCTCGCTCTTCTGAAACAATATGGAACGATTGCTGTAATCATTGGGCTGGCGGGCCTGGCCTTGTCCATATCTTTTGTCTGGTTGATATCTGTGATTTTTACCAAGCGTATAGAACAGGTTGTACAAGCTGCAGACGAAATTGCAGGCGGGCATCGTGATGCAAGGATTGAGGTAAAGAGCGCTGATGAACTTGGCACCATGGCCCGGGCGATCAATGAGATGTTAACGTCCTTGGAAGAATCGCGTAGAAAGGTAAAGAACTATGCCCAGAACTTAGAGTCAATGGTGGAACATCGGACACGCGCATTGAAAGAATCTGAAAAAACCTATCGCGCCTTAGTGGAAAACGTTCCCCTGATCGTTTACATGGTTATGGCTGACGGAAGTGCCATGTTTTTGAATAGTTTTGTTGAGCAGACCATTGGAGTAACACCTCGCCAGTTAAGTGGGCATCATGAGCTATGGGCTGAGCATATCCATCCGAATGACAGGGCGCGTGTCCTTGCCCATTTTGATAAGTGTTTGTCACAGGGTAATGAGTTCATTGCTGAATACCGGATGATACACAATGATGGGCACGTTGTTTACGTGATTGATCACGCCATTCCTGTATTTGATGATAGTGACGTTATAAGGCTGGACGGCATTGTCATGGATGTGACTGCCAGGCGGGAACTTGAACAAAAGATCGTGCAAGCCGAAGAACTGCAGACCCTGAGAGAGGTGTCAGCTCGTCTTGCCCACGAGATCAGAAATCCCCTGACTTCAGTGGGCGGATTGACCAGGCGTTTACTTAAGTCCTTTGACCCTTCTGATCCAAGGAGAGAAAAGGCAGAGTTGATTATAGCGGAAGTAGAAAGGCTCGAAAAGATATTGAAGATGATGACCGCCTATATTGAACCAACGTCGATTCGGCTAACCTGGTGTGATCTCAACAGGGTTGTTAGCCGGGCGGTTGAAACGGTAAGATCCGAATTCCCAGATGGAACCTTTGCTGTCACGTTGCATGAAGATCCGAGGCTGAGGGAGATGAGACTCGACTGTCACCTCTTTGAAAAGGTCCTAACCAATCTGATGGAAAACGCTTTCTTTAGAATGAAAGAGAAGGGCGAGATTCAAGTTGCCACTGACAGAAACGGTGAATATGGAAAAGTGATACTGGCGTATGAGGTACGCCATATTTCAGACGACGACATTGAACACTTTTTTTACCCCTTTGTAGTCGACTACCCTTTTGCCAAAGGTCAGCCGGATGCGGCTATTATGGATGTCCCCATGTGCAGGGTCATCATCCACAAGCATGGCGGAATCATTAATGTGAACAAAGAAAACGACCATATGGTTAAGATTACCATTACCCTGCCATTTGAATGATCCAACGTATCTAAGCGTTTCCGCAAATCTCACCTTTTCAGGGCATCTCTGGTTTGGAGGCATTCGAGGACGTAATCCTGGGAAAGGATGTTCTCCATACTTGCTTCAAGGGGCCTCTTGGTGTTTACACGGATGTGCATCTCGTCACGGACGTCGTCTAGGGGTTCAAACCGGGCCTTGATTTGTTCGAAGTGGCGAAGACGTGCATCAGAAACCGGATCTGTCAACTCTCTGCTCACTAGACGTTCTTTGATTAAGGCCTCCGGGGATATGCACTCCACGAACATCAGGTTTGTGTCCATATCCTTGGCCAGACGAATGACTTCACCACGCTTGTGCTGGCTTCCGTAAGTTGCGTCCAGAATGACTGAAAAGCCTTTTTCAATTTCGTCCTGGGCCAGAAGAAGGAGCTTTCCATAGGTGAGCGAGCTGGCTCCCTTTGAATAGATTCCTTCTTCAAATGGAACGTCCATTTTTTCGTCCGGTTGCACACCAAATATTTCTTTACGGATGACATCTGAACGAAATACCTGGACACTGAGTGTCTCGGCCAGTTTTTTTGCAATGGTGCTCTTGCCCGAGGCTGGCATGCCACAAACGACCCAGATAGTGGGGCGGGTGAACTGCACGGCGTACCGGTAAGCAAGCTCCATGTATTTGTAGGTTTCCTGGAGAAGCCTTCTGCTATTCGGTTTGCCGAGATCCCCCTGCTGGACAGCCAAGCAATTTACCTTAACCCGTACAAAGGCCCTGTAGCACTTGTAGAAATCGAGTAGGACAAACACATCCTGGTCTTTTGTATATCGAACGTAGGCCTTGAGCAACTCTTGAGCAATTTTCGGATGGCCCTCGTAATCGAGATCCATGGCCAAGAAGGCCAGATCAGAGGCGATGTCCCCATACCTGAAACGCTCATTAAATTCGATGCAATCAAGGATTTGAATCTTATCTGCAAAATAGATATGTCCAGCTCTCAGGTCACCATGACAATCACAAATTTTCTTCCTTTCAACACGATGCTCAAAAAGATCTTGCCATCTGCGCAAGAAGGAGCGTGTAGCGGCCCGAACAATTTGAAACACGCGCTCGTCAAGTATCGTTTCTAAAAACACCTCGGTCTGCCTGAAGTTCTCCTCGCAATTGGACCAAACCGTTTCCCATGATCCAAAGGAATCGATGTGACCGCCAGAGGCAACTTGCGCATAGAATCTGGCGAGAGTGTGAGACAGCTCCTTAAGCGCTTCCTCATCGATCTTCCCTCTTCGCAACAAGTTCAGCATCGAACTCTGCTCAGGGAGTTGGCGCATCTTGACCGCATATTCCGCAGGGCTGCCGGGCCCCGCTAGATAATACCGGCCGTCTTTAAGGGTGATGGGAACCACATCAAGATATATGTCGTGCGTTAAACGACGATTCAAGATTAGTTCTTGGTTGCAATAATGAAGGCGCTTTTCTAGTGTGGTGAAGTCCAAGAACTCTAGATTGACCGGTTTCTTGATCTTATATACATAAGAGCCTGTCAAAAAGACCTTGGATATATGGGTCTCGCGTTGCTTAATGGCAACCACGGGGTGAGGATAAAAATCAGGTCTTGCCATGGCCCGAAAGATTTCGGCTTGGCGTAGCATATCCATATCGACTCCGTTTCCGATTGACTCCGAGCTCATTCTAGCTCTATATTGCTTTTTCAGACAGTCTGGTTGTTGACATAAACTATCTACGTTTTCTGGCAAAGAGTGTTCATATGGAAATCTTTGTATCTGGCTCTTTGGCCTATGACCGAATCATGGACTTTCCGGGAAGGTTTTCAGACCATATTCTACCGGACAAAATCCATATTTTAAATGTTTGTTTCACCGTCAATGGGCTCAAAGAAAAGTTCGGAGGCACGGCAGGAAATATTGCGTACAGTCTCGCCCTTTTGGGAGAGCAGCCTAAGATTCTGGCAACAGCGGGGAAGGATTTCGGCAGGTATGAAACCTGGTTGCGGGAGCATCGGCTCTCCTTACAAGGGATACGCTGCGTTTCAGAAGAATTGACTGCTGGGGCGTATATTACCACTGACCAAGCCGACAATCAAATTACCGGATTCAATCCGGGGGCAATGAAGTACCCTTCCTTGTTCAAATTCGACGGGGTAGACCCCCAAAGAGCCTTGGCCATTGTTGCCCCCGGCAACCTCGAAGACATGTCCACCTATGCCCATATCTACAAAGAAAAAAATATTCCATACATCTTTGATCCGGGCCAGAACATCCCGGAATTCTCCGGAGACCGGTTGCTTGAGATGATCACGGGCTCTAGCGTGTTGATTTCGAATGACTACGAGTTAGAGATGATCATGCGGGCTACAGGGTTTGACAAAGACCAGCTCCTCGGGCATGCAGAGAGCATTATCACGACCCTGGGAGAAAATGGCTCCGTTATTCGCACCCGCGGCCAAGAAGTCAAGATTCTTGCTGCCCGTGCCTCTCAGGTCATGGATCCAACCGGGGCTGGAGACGCTTATCGGGCAGGGGTAATCAAAGGGCTGGTTTTGAGGAGAAGTATGTTGGATGCTGCCCGCATCGGTGCTGTTTGTGCGAGTTACGCTGTTGAACACCATGGTACCCAGGAGCACCGTTTTTCTGAGGAGGAGTTTTGGGCCCGTTATCAGGCCAACTTTGACCCGTCTTGACGCGTGATTTCTCCTCCGATTCAGTCTTGCCTGAGCGATAATTCCATAGTAAAGATCTGCAAATGACCCGGGTGGTGTGGAGCGAATCCAGATACCCGGGGGACGGGGACTTATGAATATCGATCTCTCAAGCTTCGACGCCTGCCAAATCCTTGTGCTTGGCGATCTGATGATCGACGAGTATGTGTGGGGTGGGGTGGAGCGCATATCTCCAGAGGCACCAGTCCAGGTGGTTTCGGTTATCCGTGATACCTCAACCCTGGGTGGGGCTGGTAACGTCGTCAACAACCTTGTTGCCCTTGGTGCAAAAGTTTCGGTGGGAAGTGTTATTGGTTCAGGTGACAATGCCGTGCTTCTGCTCAAGCTTCTCAGAGACTTGGGTGTTGATACGGAGGGCCTGATTCAGGATGCTAGTAGGCCTACAAGCAAAAAGACCCGCATTCTTGCGGGGCACCAGCATGTCCTCCGCATAGACCGGGAAACAAAGCGAGAAATATCATACGACCATGTAGAAAAATTAGTCCAGTTTGTGAAGGAGCGGATTGACGACTTCAACGTTATCCTGCTCTCGGATTATGGGAAAGGGCTTTTTACGGAAGGGATGTTACAACAGCTCATCGATGCAGCAGCGCGGCGCAAAAAGGCGATCATTGTCGACCCCAAAGGAATCAACTTTAAGAAATACGCAGGAGTTACGGCCATCACGCCCAACAAGAAGGAGGCCTCTATGGCTGCCGGGATTGAGATTGTTGACGAGGCATCCCTGGTCACGGCTGGCCAGAAATTGCTCCGGGAAATACCCGTCCAAAAGGTGCTGATAAGCTGTGGCAAGGAAGGTATGGTTCTCTTCGAGCATGAGGCAGAGCCTTATCGCATTACGGGTGAAGCCCGACAGGTCTTTGACGTTTCTGGCGCCGGTGATACGGTTTTGGCCGTGCTTGGTTTGGGGCTTGCCTCGGGGGCTGGTTTTCGAGACGCTGCCGCCCTTGCCAATGTTGCAGCAGGTATTGTGGTTGGAAAAGTAGGCACAGCAACGGTTTCGAGAGAGGAACTCCAGAATGCTCTTGAACCGTCGGTGCGAGCGTTGGCAGCGAAACAAAAGAAGCTGCCTGACCTGATTGCCATAGTCGAGCGCCTTCGGGCAGAAGGCAAGACGATTGTCATGACTAACGGATGCTTTGATCTTCTCCATGTAGGACACATCAAACTCCTCTCCGCTTCAAAGAAAATGGGTGATGTGCTCGTTGTAGCCATTGACGATGACAGATCCGTAAAGGCCCTCAAGGGCAAGGATCGGCCAATTATCAAGGCTCAGGAGCGGGTTCGAATCATCAGCGCCCTGGATTCCGTAGATTACGTCACGCTTTTTTCGACAGAGGAACTTGAGTATGTCATTGAGGCCGTGCGACCCGACGTTCTGACCAAAGGGAGCAACTATACGATGAAAAATGTCTTGGGACGGGAAATTGTGGAAAAGTCTGGCGGTCGTATTGAACTGATTCCAATAACAGAGGCAGTTTCTTCAACCCGGATCATTAACCAGATTAAGCAAAAGGGACAAGGACAAGAAAGCGCCTAGCGTGATCTTCTTCTACTATGCTGTGGATTCAGCAAACCCCTGAAGGGGTTATCTTCAAGGCTATCGTTCAACCCAGGGGAGCCCGGAATGAAATCGTAGGCCTAAGGGGCGATGCATTGAAGATCAGGCTAACGGCCCCACCAGTCCAGGGGGCTGCCAACAAGATGTGCATGGAGTTTTTGGCCAAATCCTTGAAGGTAAGAAAATCGGACGTGGAAATTATCCGGGGCCAGGGTAGCAGGACCAAGCAGATACTAGTCCGGCGAGTAAGCCCGAGAAGGATTGAATCGCTCCTGAAAGCCTAATCAGCCCACCAAGATCATTCCGTGTATTTTTTCAGTATCATCACGGCGTTATGCCCACCAAAACCAAAGGAGTTGTTCATCACCACATTCAGGCTCGCCGGGGTCGGTTCGGTGATGACATTCAGATCAACCTCGGGATCTGGTGTCTCATAGTTTATGCTGGGCGGGATGATTTGTTTTTCTATGGCCATTGCACAAGTTATAGCTTCAGTACTTCCAGCAGCCCCGATAAGGTGTCCTATCATTGACTTGGTAGAACTGACGGGGACCCTGTAATCCCCAAATACGTCAAGAATTGCCATGGCTTCAGCTTTGTCGTTGAGCTGTGTTGACGTGCCATGGGCGTTGATATAATCGACGTCTCTCGGCTCCAGGCCTGCCATATTAAGAGAATCGCGTATCGCCTTCTTCACCATCCTGGCTCCTGGATCTGGTGCCGTAATGTGATAGGCATCTGTATTGGTTGCATACCCTACTATCTCAGCATAGATCTTTGCACCTCTGTTCATGGCATGTTCGAGGCTTTCAAGAACCATAACTCCTGCCCCTTCGCCAATGACAAAGCCATTTCTGTCCTTGTCAAAAGGCCGGCACGCGCCCTTGGGATTCTCGTTGTTCCGGGACAATGCCTTCATGTTGGCGAATGAGCTTGCCGCAATCTCCGTGAGAATCGCCTCGCTTCCTCCACTTATAATGACATCAAAGTCGCCCAGCGCAATATCTTTGGAAGCGTATATCAAGGCATATGAACCCGTGGCACAGGCATTGGCCGGACAGGGACTGGTGCCCGTCAGCTTATACATAATGCTCACATACGCATTGATGGCGTTGGGCATCATCATGGGGATAAGAAAGGGGCTGACCCTTGACGGATTCTTGCTTTCAACAAGTTTTCTCTTCTCCTCTTCAAGGGTCATCAAACCGCCGATCCCAGTGCCTATCATGGTGCCTACCCGGTCATTGTATTCGGCCAAATCGAGATCGGCATCTTGGATGGCAAGAGAGGCTGCAGCAACCCCGTACTGGGTGAACAGGTCCATTCTCTTGGCATCTTTGGGCTTGATTCCATATTCTTGGGGGTCAAAGTCCCTGATCTCAGCACCTATTTTGGTTTTGAAATCAGAGGTGTCAAACCTTGTTACAAGATCGACACCCGATCTGCCTTCCATGAGTGCATCCCAGAATTTGTCATTTCCACATCCGATAGGGGTCAATACACCCACCCCCGTAATAACGACGCGCTTACGTTCCATCATATCGTCCTCCAAAAGGTACTTGGCTTTTGTTCGGTTGTCTTCTAGCCGAGAAGCGCACATGAAAAAATAGTTTTAGGAATGTGTCAACAGAAAACTCAGTCAAGAATCTAAAACCTCTGCCGAATCCAGGTCAGAACCTGGTCGAATTCCTTCTTGAGTTGAGCCAGCGCCTTTCCGCGGTGACTTACCTGATTTTTTTCTTCCGCAGAAAGCTGGGCAAAGGTTCTGCCCAGCGGTGGGTAATAGAACAATGGATCGTAGCCAAAGCCGTTGTCCCCGGCAGGGACCTCAGCGACAACCCCTTCACATCGACCCTCATATGTGAGGGCCATACCTGACGGGACTGCAACGGAAATTACACAGACAAAGGTTGCGACCCGGTTCGTCTCGCCCTTCATCTCGCGGAATAACTTGGCGTTGTTTTTTTCGTCAGTGGCATTCGGCCCTGCATAGCGGGCCGACTGGACCCCAGGGGCTCCGCCTAAGGCATCAACTTCAAGGCCGCTATCGTCGGCCAAGGTCGGCATCCCCAGAACCTTGGCTGTGAAAGCAGCTTTTTTGTATGCATTCTCATCAAAAGTAGTACCATTCTCCTCAACCGGAGGGATCGAACCGAAGTCGTCCAAATTCTTTATTTCCACGGCAAAGTCTTTCAGGAGTTCCCGTATCTCTCGGGTCTTTCCTGCATTTCTTGTAGCCAGAACCAACAACTGCCTCTGTGTCATCAGCTTTTTCCTCAGAAGTTTTCTGTGGCAAGACTGCGGCGGTATTTTCGATTGCAAGCCATAATGCAATCCCACTTTCAGATTTGCTCGTTAACCCCTGTGGGGTTTCCGCCCGTTTTTGGCGTTCAAGAGCTGCCCTCGGGTTTGCGCAACCATCCAGTAGCGCTCGCTCCGAAGCCCCGTAAAACATATAAGAGGGCGATTAAGGAAAACCCGAATACCATAATCCCGTTCACAAAGAAAGGCATTTTGTAATCCCAGACCTGGTTAAGCCAGCCGGAAAAAGCAGCAAAAACAAATATGGCCAACGTCCTGACGCAGAAGACAAGACCGGAATTGCCGCCCAGTCTGGCGGCCGGGAAGAAATGAGCTGTGAGCACATCAGATTCCAAGATCGCCAAGGTGTCACCCATGGTATGAATCATTCTTATAGCCAGGAGCCCGCTGAAGGTGCTGGCAAAGGGTGTCATGAACTGAAAACAGCTTGAAATCAGAAGTCCCAAAAGGAGCAGGAGGAACACGCGATGCTTTTTGTCCATAAGGACACCGGCAAACGGCACCAGAACAGCCATCCAGCCTCCCAGAGCGAAGAATATAAGACCTATTTCCTTCTTGTCTAATCCGATAGTTTCTTTCATTAGAAGACTTATTGTGGACTGCTCCGTCCCGAAGTGCGTACCGAGAATAAAAACCAGGGCAATCAAGAACAGGGCGTCGGGCTCCTTGATGTCTGTCTTGTAGTCGTTAAAGCTGAAGACTACGGGCGGCGCATCCTTAAGAAGAAGAGTGAACAAAACAAGCGTCATCGAAAGCACAAAAGCTAACTTTATCATGACCGATGGACCAAAGGATTCATATAAATAACCGCCGAGAAGCGGACCGAATCCGAAACCGAGATAGGCGCCCAGGTGGAGCCATGCTACCTTTTTCCCGCGTCCCTTGCTATCGATCAGCTTCAGGTAAAGAGACACCAAGATCACCCGGATGCTTGCGGCACCTATCCCTCCAAGGAGAACCGCAGCGCATACAGTGTAGAAATCTTTCAGAATAATAAGGAGCATGAAATAGCCGCTAAAGCAAATTGTGCCTAAGGTCAGGGTTCTTTTTGGAGAAAAGTAATCTGAAAATACACCTAAGGGAAGCACAAGGAGGATGCTTGAAAGCGAGTTGAGACCGATGGCAAATCCTATTTGCTGATCAGTAAATTCGTAAGCTTTGAAGATCAGGGGCAAATAGGCGAGCACCATCCAGAAGGTGAAAAAATACAGGAAATATGACAGGATGAAGACAACCGATCTGGATCTGCTCATGCATACTCTCTATATAGCCAGACACTAAATCTCAATGTCATTGCTAGGCGCGGACCGACGAAGCACTGCCCCCTGGGTACGGAGATGTTACATGTTTCATACTGGCGGATGCTGGATATATAAGTCCAATTTCCATCTCACCCTGGCATCCAACATCGTGTAACGTCCTCTTGTGGGAATCGCCAAAGACATTGGGGAAAAATGGAAGTTTCCCTACTATGAGCCTACTTGACGACTTTCAGCTTCTCCTTTTGTTTCTTTTTCTCTTCTTTTTGCCGCTTGTTGCAGACCTTGCAAATATTTTTTTCACATGACTCTCGGACTGATCTGAGCACGTATTCTAAATGCTGTATAGTATTACCTTCGAGGTGGCCACTCCTAATGTAATCTAACCCCACTTTCTGCAGCACAGCCAAGATGGTTCTGTATTCTTGCTTGTACTCCTTGATGAAATCTTCTTCTTCCATAGAACACCTCAAGGTTTTGCGATAAAGTCCTTTTCTTTTGCCCACCGTCTTGCAGTCCATTTTCTTGTGAACTTTGATCCTTAGCTCGTTTATTCCAATTCTCCTGCTTTTGTCAATCTTTGCCCAATCCGAAGGCTTTAGCCCCATTCCTGGAGCAGCCTGAAAGGCCCACAGCGAGCGAGATAACTAGAACCAGAAGGTTCCAGGCTCAAAAGTCTCTGAACACCCAGCACTTTGCGCCCCTTAGATCTTGAGCCGGTTTCTTGTTCGACACAGAAACGTTGTGCCTCTTTATTCCCTTGACCAAAACGGAATGAATCAAATATTGTTGGTTTCCAACAATTTACTGTGGGTTGGTTTCCTGAACCTTGCTTCCGACAGCTGTTTATCGAACATGGGGTAACATCATGTCTGAATTCAAGATTGCCGATCCCGTGTTGCGGCGAATTGTATATGCCATTGGGATCATGGCTGCGATTGCCCTGGGCTTTTACACGTTCAGCCTCATTAAAGGCTCGATCGGTTTTGTTTTTAATGTTCTCACGCCGTTTGTGGTGGCACTGATTCTGGCTTATGTCCTGGCACCCATTGTTATCGGCTTGCAGCACCGGTTGAAACTGGGCCGGGTTATGGGAACGTTGGTTCTTTACATGATTATTTTTTTGGCCGTCTTCCTGCTGCTCGCATTTCTAATCCCGACCATTCTGTCTCAGTTCATTAAGCTCTTTCATACGGTGAAGGAAGCGGTGCCCGCACTTCTTACCACGCTTTCCGAAAACAAGCACCTGCCGATCGATGAGGAACTCATCAAGACAATCCAGAACAAGATCAAGGAACTGGAGGTTGATTACGAGAAAATTGCTGGCTCGCTGTTACCCGCATTGCAAAAGACGGCTTTGGGCAGCTTCAGGGCAGCGGGGGGGGTCGCAAAGGGAATTTTTAGCGGTGTTGGTTCCATCATCGGCTTTTTCTCCTTCCTGATCTTTATCGGGATCATTAACTTTTACTTCATACTAGACTGGGAGAGGTTCGGGCCACTGATCCGCAAGATGGTTCCTGTGCGGCACCGTGAGAGTATGTTCGACGTTCTGGGCAAGATTGACGTTGCAGTAGGTGGGTTTCTGCGCGGGCAGTTAACTGTATCGGCTATTGTGGGAACGTTTTTTGCCGTCGGCCTCTTTACTATTGGATTTTTCGGCTTTCCGGCGTTGCGTAACTACTGTATTCTGATTGGCACGGCGGCGGCGATTGGCGGATTTATACCTTACCTGGGACCCATCATTGGCGTGACGCCGGCGATCATGATTGTTCTGTTGACCGGTGGGGTGCCCTGGAGTACCAAAATGATTACCCTCCTCGGCGTACTTGGTCTCTTTTCAGTGATCCAGGCCATTGAAGGTTTTGTCCTTCAGCCCAAGATCGTCGGCAAGGGGGCTGGATTGCACCCACTGGTGGTGATACTCGCCCTGATTGTCGGTGCCCAGTTTGGCATTGGCGGGATGATTGTTGCGGTCCCTGCGGCCTGCATCATCCGCGTTTTGATCCGCGAGTTTTACTGGCTACCTATCGAGCGCCGGGAAGTAGCAATGCTTGACAGCTCGAGCAAGGAAGCAGAAAAAGCGTGAAAAAAAGTGCTGACAATAAAAAGTCATGACTGACGGTTTGGAAGCTCGAGAAAAACCTATAAACACAAGCGTTGAAATGGAGGCTCATTGTTTATCAGGTTGGTTAGCGAGTGGGTTTTGGAGACGAAGTGATGAATGCGTCTGATACAAACGGAAAAGAGAGGAGC